>JBGSYU010000550.1:0-1740 GCA_041750715.1 Lacipirellula sp. | reverse complement strand
GAATGGACCATCGCCTTGGCCACCAGCAGCCGCCGCTTCATCCCACCCGACAGCGTGCGGGCATAGGCATCGCGCTTGTCGGTCAAATGCACCGCCTTGAGCAGCTCTTCGGAACGGCGATCGGACTTGCGCACGCCATAGAAACCCGCCTGGTTCTCGAGCACTTCGAACGGCGTGAAGAACGGGTCGAACACGATCTCCTGCGGCACGATGCCGATCGAGCGCTTGGCGTTGCGCGGATGCGCGTCGATGTCGAAGCCCCAGATGTCCGCGCTGCCGCCGGTTTTCATCACCAGCCCGGCGAGGATGTTGATCAGCGTGGACTTCCCCGCGCCATTGGGGCCGAGCAGGCCGAAAATCTCGCCCTGCGGCACGTCGAAGCTGACGCCTTTCAGCGCGAGCTTGCCTTCGTCTCCGGGGGCTGCCTTGGGCGGCGGTGCATAGCGCTTGACCAGATTGTCGATGCAGATTGCGGGAGTGGTGCTCATTGAGGTTCAATAGGCGCGGGTGTTCCTCACACAACCGGCTTCGCGCATGGGGCCAGCCCCGTGCAGTATTTCTCACACGAAGACACAAAGAGGGCTGTGAGCGCCGCAGGCAATTCGCCAAGCCAGCAGCGTTAAGGTTTGCAAAGCGGCTTCGCCGCTGACGCTGACCTCTTCGTGTCTTTGTGTGAACAAAAAGGGGGAGCGGCAGCGTAACCCGCAAGAGCCGTTGCGACACGCCGCCCAAGCCCTTATCGGCCCCACCCATGAACATCGCCCCGCCCGAGGTCACCCTGGTCGAAACCCGCCGCGTATGGTGCGACGGCGCGACCGATATCCGCAGTGGCAAGAATTACCGCTCCGCCGCGCTGGGCCACCCCAAGGTGTGGCTCGAAATCGACGAGCACGGCTACGTCGATTGCGGCTACTGCGACCGCCGCTTCGTCCTCAAGGGCGGCCCCGCCGACGGGGCGGAACAGGCGGCCCTGGTGGACATCGCCGCGGGCAGCGATCCGGGGCACCACTGAAAATTCTTGTCGTCGCCCCGGGCTTTGACCCGGGGCAGTGCTTTTTCTTCGAGTGCCGCGCCGCAAGGAGACACCACCGCGGCTCGGGGGCGAAGGTGGGGCGGGCGGTCGCATAGTCTGCGGCAGCGTGATTTGGCAATGTCCGCAATTACGCGATTTCAGACTAAAGGGGCGTGTCAGCTAATGACACCGTTGCGGCCATGCCCCGCTGTGGTAACCAACTCCAGTTATGGAGAACCGAATGCGGCGACGCTACAACGTTATGTCTATCTTGGCTGCTGCTTCACTTGCAAGCTGTTCAGCGCAGCCAACAAGTTGCGAGCCGCTCGTTGTTGAAAATATACGGTTTGCTGAACTAGAGGATCGGTATCCTATTAAAGTAGGGACAAATTTGGAGGCGAAAAACTGGGTCGACAGTAGTCAGTTTAAGACGAAATGCCTCTATATTCAGCGTCCAGAATTTCAAGAGGGCATGGATTATTTTGAGACACGAGAATCTCGGGATGGCGAGAAGGTTTTTCTTTTCACTCCTTTTGCAGTAACCGATACGTTGATCGGTTTTGTCAATCGTGAAAATGATGCTCATATTGTTGTTGTGGGCATGCTATAACGCGCAGATTCATGACTACGATCTGTGCGCAGCAAAGCTAATCCACCACGCCCGGCACTGCCTCCACCCGCATCGCCGCCGCAGCCAGGCTCTCGGCCTCCAGCAGCAGCTCGTCGTC
>JBGSYU010000549.1:0-1614 GCA_041750715.1 Lacipirellula sp. | reverse complement strand
TCGCCGTCGCGATTGCCGAGGATGTTGGTCGAATACCAGCCGTTGACCCCGAGCAGCCGTGCCTTGAGGCCTGGCGCAATCATCGTCTTCATCAACGTCTGACCGGTCTTGAGATCCTTGCCGGCCAAAGGGGAGCCGGTCTGTGTGGCCAGTTCTATCAGCGCGGGGATGTCGGCGCTCAGGTTCGGTGCGCCGTTGGCGTAGGGGATGCCTTCCTTGATCGCGGCATAGGCGTAGATCATGCTCGGCGGAATGGCCGGGTCGCTCTGCTCCAGCCCTTTTTCCAGCGACTCGATCGACTGGTGCACGGCGGTTTCGGTCATGTAGATCTCGGTGCTGCCGCACCAGACCATGACGAGTCGATCGCAGTTGTGATCCTTCTTGAACCTTCGGATATCGGCGATGAGCTGCTCGGCAAGATCCTTCTTCGATTTGCCCTTCTTCACGTTCGGGCCGTCGAGCCGCTTCACGTAATGTTGGTCGAAAACTGCGGGCATCGGCTTGATGGCCTCGAGTTCCGGGCGGATCTGATCGAGAAGCGAAGGCTCGAGCACACCAGCGGTCCGGGCCGCGGCGTAGCAGTCTTCCTGGAAGATGTCCCAGCCGCTAAACACGATGTCATCAAGGGTCGCGAGGTCGACAAAGTCGCGAATCCGGGGCGATCGTCCGTCGGTGCGCTTACCCAACCGGATGGTTCCCATTTCCGTCAGCGACCCAACCGCGGGCGCCAGCTTTTTGCGAATCGCGTGCACGCCGGCGATGACGGTCGTACTGACGGCGCCCAGCCCAACCAGCAAAACACCAAGTTTTCCCTGCGCGGGCGCAATTTCCCCGGGAGTTTTCACGTGAAAACTATATCACCCGGGGATCAGGGATCAGGGATCAGGGATCAGGGATCAGGGATCAGGGATTCGGGACCGCGGATTGGTTCGGTCAATGTAATCCCTGATCCCTGATCCCTGATCCCTGATCCCTGCCATCATCAGGGCATGCTGTTCCGTTTCAGAAAGATGCGCGCGATGGATCCGCTGCAGGTGGCCATGACAGGCGTCCGCATGGGCGAACGTTACTTGCAGGTCTTCTGCAGCGACGCGGCGCTGACCCGGGGGCTCGCCACCAAGATCGGCTTGAGCGGCGTCGCAGTGCTCGCGGCCTCCGACGACGCACAGGCCACGCAGGCCCGGAAGGCGGCGCAAAAAGCCGGCGTCCTGATCGACCTCCATGTGACATCTCCGACACTGCTGCCGTGGGACGATGCCGCTTTCGACATGGTGGTGATCGACAACACCGGTGGTGATTTCGGTCGGCTGCAGGACGCTGACCAGTCCGCGTCCCTGCAACAATGCCGGCGCGTGTTGCGGCAGGGCGGGCGCCTCGAGTTCATCGAACGCTCGACCGAACCTGCCGGCGCCGAAGCCAAGCTCTCGGCCGCGGGCTTCAAACCCGTCCGCGTGCTCGCCGAGCGCGACGGATTTCGATTCGTGGAGGCACTCAAGGGATGACACGTTTCGCTAACCATGTCGCCATCGTCACGGGCGCCTCGAGCGGCATCGGCCGCGCGACCGCGTTGGCGCTCGCCGCTGAGGGCGCCTCTGTCGCCGCGGTCGCGCGGAC
>JBGSYU010000548.1:0-3869 GCA_041750715.1 Lacipirellula sp. | reverse complement strand
AAAAACAGAGTGCGACCCCGCTATGCCGTTGGCGGGTCGAATCCCAACGGCGTAGAGTCGCATTTGCGGAGCCGCACTCCATAGGGGATGGCTCAGGAACTCGCCTCCTTAGGTACGGCCCGCGGCCGGCCGGCGGATGCGGGAATTTTCCGCCGCGTACGAGGACGATTAGGGCGCGCCGACGCACAAAGCGATCGCGGAGGCGATTTCGTCCATTTGGTCCGCCGTCACGCTACCCAAGTGGCGAACGAATCGCGTCTCCGAAAGCGATTTGACCTGAAACGCATCGGCGCCAGAATCTTTGCTCAATCCCGTATGAGCATTGGCCGACACGAGAACGAACCACGGCAGCCGTCCAAACGATGGCTGCCAGTCGGTCAGGGGAACGACGACCCGTAGCGGCAGACGGCCAATCGAGTCGACATTGCAAACCACCGCTGGGCGACACTTGCGAATCTCTGCGCCTACGGACGGGTCGAACCGCACCGTCCAGATTTCACCCCGTTGGGGCCGCGGTGCTGACGCCGTGCAAGTCGTCCTCAGCGAAGGCCTCGAAGTCCGTCATACGCGGATTGGTCCGGTACTCGGGTTCGGCGCTAGCGGCTGCCTCGGCGAGAATAACATCTCGCTCAACAGGCGAAAGCTTTCGCAAGTCGCTGGCGTTCCACCGACCATTGACGGGGGATGGTTTGGAGATCATCGCATGGCTCCCATGACTAGGCTATTCCCATTCTAGCTCGGCAAGGGATCATCGGCCAATGCGAAACTTTGTAATGTTTGCTTTACTGGGCGGCACGGCAACGGCACATGGAATGTGCCTGCTACAAAAACCGCTTTAGCACCTCATCCGGCGCCGCGGCGTAGGTGCTGGGGGTCATCGAGCAGCTTGCCCGGCCTTGGCTTAAGGAGCGCATCGCGCTGGAATAGCCGAAGAGTTCGGCCAGCGGGGCCTCCGCGTGCAGCACGGTGAGGTGGCCGCGGCTTTGCGTGTGGTGGATGATCGCGCGGCGTTGTTGCAGGTCGCTCACCAGGTCGCCGACGTGTTCGTCGGGGGTGCTGATTTCGAGCCGCATGATGGGTTCGAGCAGCACGGGGCCGGCTTCGCGCAGGCCGGCGTCGAAGGCGAGCGCCGCGGCGGTGCGGAAGGCGATCTCCGTGCTTTCGGTCTCGTGCATCTCGCCGCCGGTGAGCATCGCCTTGATTCGCATCAGCGGGAAGCCCAGCACGCCGCCCCCCTGCCCGGCGTTTTCCAGCTCTTCGAGCACGACCGTGAGGAACTCGTTGCTTAGGCCGTGGTCGAGCTTGTTGCTCACCACCACGCCCGCCGCGGTCGGCATCGGCTCGATTCGCAGACGCACCTTGGCCGAGTGCTGCACGCCGTTGATCATGCGGCGGCATTCGCCGACGACCTCGGCCGCGGCGGCGATCGACTCGCGGTAGCTCACCCGCGGGTTGTGGACCTTCACGTTCAGCTTGAAGTCGCGCTGCAGACGATGCTGGATCACCTCCAGGTGTAGCTCGCCCATGCCGCTGATGAGCGTCTGGCCGGTCTCCTCATTCTCGGCGGCCGTGAAGGTGGGATCCTGCTTGCGAAGCATGTCGAGCGTTTCGCTCAGCTTCTTCTTGTCGGCCGTGCTCTCCGGCTCGATGGCCATCGAGATGACCGTCTGCGGGAACTCGATCGATTCCAGCAGGATCGGCTCGCGGGTGTCGCACAGCGTGTCGCCGGTCACCGAGTCGCGCAGCCCGATGACGCCGACGATGTCGCCGGCGCTAGCCGACTGGAGTTGTTCCTCCTTCTTGCTGGCGTGAATCCGCCAGAGCTGGGCGACGTTTTCCTTCGTGTCCTTGCCCGGGTTGAGCACGCGGCTGTTGCCGCTGAGCGTGCCGGAGTAGATGCGGACCCACGACAAGTCGCCCGTTTTGTACGGCAGGATTTTGAACACGAGGCCGCAGAACGGCGCCTCGGGATCGGGCTTGCGGCGAATCTTCGGCAGTTGCTCTTCACCGCCGTCTTTCGCGGCTTTTGATTTACTTTTGCCGTGCGATTTGTAGGTAGGATCGACCCCCTCGACCGGCGGCATTTCCAGCGGGTTCGGCAAATAGGCGGCCACGCCGTCCAGCAGCGGCTGCACGCCGATGCCGTGCAGGGCCGAGCCGCACAGCACCGGCTGAATCTGCTGATGCACCGTCGCGTCGCGGAGTACCTTGTGGATGAGCGCCGCTGGAATCGGCTCGCCGCCCAGCGCCAGCTCCATCAGCTCGTTGCTGTAGTTGTAGAGGGCTTCGAGCAGCTCCTCGCGCCACAGCGCCGCGTCGTCTGCATATTCGGCGGGAATCGGCTCCTCGACGATTCGGCGGCCTTCTTTGCCCTCGGGGAAGGTGAGCGCCTGCATGCGGATCAGGTCGATGATGCCGCGGAACGGGTTGGCGACGTGTGCAGGCCCCAAGCCCATCGGAATTTGCAGCGGCACGGGGCGAGCTCCCAGTCGATCGCGAATCTCGTCGACGAGCGTATCGAACTGGGCGCCCTCGCGGTCGAGCTTGTTGATGAACGCGAGCCGCGGCACATGATACTTATCGGCCTGCCGCCAAACCGTTTCGCTCTGGGCTTCAACCCCCTCGCGGGCGCTGAACACGATCACGGCGCCGTCGAGCACGCGCAAGGACCGCTCGACCTCCGCGGTGAAGTCGACGTGGCCCGGCGTGTCAATCAGGTTGACGTCGACCTGCTTAACCGGCATGCCGGCGTTCGACGCCACCTTCCAAGGAAACGCGACGCACGCGCTGTAGATGGTGATGCCGCGCTCGGCTTCCTCGGCATCGTCATCGGTCGTCGTCGTGCCGCGATCGACCTCGCCGGCGCGGTGCTTCGCCCCCGACGCGAACAGCATCCGCTCGGTCACGGTCGTCTTCCCGGCATCAATGTGCGCGATGATGCCGATGTTGCGGATTCTGGAGAGATCGGAGGCCATGGCAGAAGCTGTCAGCCGTCAGCTATCAGCCTTCAGCCAGACGAGCGGAAACCTTTTATGTAGCTCGGAGCGATCGCAGCAGTGCGACCAACATTCGCTTCACCTCTTGGGCAGCAGCATTTGGCGAATCGTGATCCTCTGCGCCAAGATAACTCAAATCCCTCGCCAGCAGCAGGTGGTATTCGGCCTCGCTGGCGGAGCCCAACGCAATCTTCACGAAGCGGCCGAAGTCCGCATCGCCGCCGCGAACGCATCCCTCAGCGAGGTTGGCTCCGATCGAGGAGGCTGCTCGACGCAGTTGGCTCGTAAGACCGAATCGCTCGTGGCTTGGAAAGCTCTTGGTAGCTTGATAGACGCCTAACGTGAGCTGATGCGCCTTCTGCCAAACCTGAAGATTGCGGAAGTCTTGCATGATCCTCGTCTGGCTGACGGCTAACGGCTGATAGCTGACGGCTCCCCGCGCAACAAAAAACGCCGCGCGGCCCAAGCACGCGCGGCGTCCACGTTCTAATAACTACCAACCGAAATGCGCAAACGCCTTGTTCGCGTCCGCCATGCGGTGTACGTTTTCGCGGCGGCTGATCGCGGCGCCTTCGCGGTTGTACGCGGCGACCAACTCGTCGGCTAGCTTCTGGGCGGTAGCGCGGCCCTTCTTCTCGCGAATGGCGATCAGCAACCAGCGAATCGCCAGCGACTGCTGCCGCGTGCGGTTCACCTGCATCGGCACCTGGTAGGCGGCGCCGCCGACGCGCTTCGAGCGGACCTCAATCGCTGGCTTCACGTTGTCGAGCGCCTGCTGAAACACGGCGATCGGCTCCTCAGCCGGCATCCGCTCCTTGATGATGTCCATCGCCCCGTAGAACACGCCCTGCGCGGTGCTCTTCTTGCCGTCGT
>JBGSYU010000547.1:0-1640 GCA_041750715.1 Lacipirellula sp. | reverse complement strand
ACTCCGAGGGATCTCGACGTCGAATTGCGTCCGAGGTCCTTCGGCGCGTACGCCTCACAGGATGACTATTTCTTTGCTTTGATGCTACACGCGAAGGCGCGTTGCACTATTACGCGATCAGATCGTGAATCACCTTCGGCTCATCCGCCGGGCCGATGAGGCGTTGGTTGAGGCCTTGGTATGGGTAGCTCAGTTTGTGCGGGTCGAAGCCGAGTTGGTGGAGGATCGTCGCCTGGAGGTCATGCACGTGGACCTTCTTGTCGACGATGCGGTAACCGAGTTCGTCGGTCGTGCCGTAAGAGATGCCCGGCTTGATGCCGCCGCCGGCCATGAAGATGGTGAAGGCGTGGGGGTGATGGTCACGGCCGAGCAGCTTGCTGCCGCCGCGCTCTTCGTTGAGCGGCGTACGACCGAATTCGCCGCCCCAAACGACGAGCGTGTCTTCGAGCATGCCGCGCTGCTTGAGATCATCGAGCAATGCACCGACGGGTTGATCCATCTCCTTCGTCTTCTTCGGCAGCCCGGTGATCAAGTCGGTGTTGGTGTCGATGCCGTGCATGTCCCAGCCCCAGTCGAAGAGCTGTACGAAGCGCACGCCCTTCTCGACGAGCCGACGGGCGAGCAAGCAATTGTTCGCAAACGAGCCGGAGCCCGGCTGCGCACCGTACGCTGCGATCGTCTCGGGGTTTTCCTTGCTGATGTCCATCACCTCCGGCACCGAAGTCTGCATGCGGTAGGCCAGCTCGTACTGGTTGATCCGCGCCAGCGTCTCGGGATCGCCAAAGGTTTGCAACTCGACTTCGTTGAGCTGCTTTAGCGCATCGAGGCTTCGGCGGCGCGTGTCGCGCGACATCCCCTTCGGATCGGTCACATACAGAATCGGCTCGCCAGCGCTGCGACACTGCACGCCCTGGTAGACGCTGGGAAGAAAGCCGCTGCTCCACAGGCTCTTCCCGCCGCTCGGATCGGTCCCGCCGGAGACAAGCACGACGAAGCCAGGAAGATTCTGGTTCTCCGAACCGAGCCCGTACGTCGCCCACGCCCCCATCGACGCCTTGCCCGGGATCGCGTTGCCCGTGTGCAGCAAAAGCTCAGCCGGGCCGTGATTGAACTGGTCGGTCCACATCGATTTGACGACCGCGATGTTATCGACATGCCGCGCGATGTTCGGCAGCAGCTCGCTGACGAGCGTGCCGCTCTGCCCGTGCGGCGCGAACTTGTGCGGCGTGCCAAGGCACTTGGGATGACCCTTGATGAAGGCAAAACGCTCGCCGGCGAGAAACGAATCCGGGCAGGGTTGGCCACTCAACTTGATGAGGTCCGGCTTGTAGTCGAACAGATCATGCTGCGGCGGCGAGCCGGACATGTGCAGATAAATCACCCGCTTCGCCTTGCCCGGCAACGGCGGCGCTTTCGGCGCCAGCGGGTTCGCCGGCTGCGTCGTCGCGCCTTCGCCGGCGAGAAGATTCTGCCCCATCATCGAAGCCAGCGCCAAAGCGCCGATGCCGGAGTTGCACCGCTGAAAAAAATGCCGGCGAGTGATGAGCTGCGCATGTTCGCGATGGAGGTTCATAAGACACTCTGCTTCTTACGTAGCATGGGCGTCTCGCCCATGTTTTCCTCAGTAGAAATTGCATGGG
>JBGSYU010000546.1:0-4123 GCA_041750715.1 Lacipirellula sp. | reverse complement strand
GCCGGCGACGATGAAGTCGTCGACGTTTTGGACGTACTTGCGCACCATCAGGCCGGCGATCATCGTCGCCAGCAGGTACACGCCCACAATGGAGCCGTCGATGGGCCAAGAAAAGTTAAGCATGTGCTTAAGAGTCCCCCTCCCTCGGAGAGAAGGGCTGGGCGTCGCTTACTCGTGTGAGGAAATCGCGAACGCAGCGCAGGTATTTTTCAGGCTCGTCGGAGGAGATCGCGTGCGAGCTGTCGGCAAACAGCTCCAGTTGCGCGTGGGGAATCTGCTTCGCCATGATTTGCGAGTGACGTGGTGCGCAGATCCAGTCGTGCGCGCCTGCCAGGATCAACGTGGGGCACGTAATCCGCTTAAGCTGCTCGGTGAAGTCGAACCTGCGCAGAAATCCGCCTAAGCCTCGATTCAAGGGTTCAACGGCAAATTTCCCTCGCCCGATGGCGGTCTCGATGTTTTCCGCCGTCGCCGTCTGCGAATACAACGGAAACATGATTCGGTAAAACTCGTGCAATTGTTCGATGCTGTCAAACCGCCCGGACCATATCGCCTGGCAGGCCTCAATCTGACGCGGCGTGCCGCGCTGCCCGACGATCGCTTTCGCATCGTCCAAGTAGCGGTGGCTCGGCGCCGTGGCGACGAGGATGAGACCGCTGGTGCAATCGGGGTATCGCAGCGCATACCCCTGCGCTACCATCCCGCCGTAGGAGGATCCAAGCACGATCATTCGTTCGAGGCCAAGGTGCTGCCGTAGACCTTCGACGTCGTCAATATTCTGATCGAGAGTGTACGTGTCCGGATCGCATCGCGCGCTTAGCCCTGAGCCGCGGTTGTCGAGGTAGACCAGTTGCGCCACGTCGCGCAGCGGCGCCGTGGTCGCTTTGTATTCCGTATGATCGCTGCCGGGCCCGCCGTGCAAAAGAAACACGACGGGGCGTTCCACCATTCGGTCATCGACTGGCGCCAATCCGGAGCCATCTACGTCGAAGTATACGTCGGCGCCGTTGATCTTCGCACGCACAGAAGTGTTTCCTTAACTGAACGTCATTTGGACCACGTCGAATGGTGGATCGATTTGCCCGTCACTGTTCACGCGCCGATGGCGGCAGCCCTCAGATCTTGCCGTCAGCGGTCAATTCATTCCTTAATCGCTGCTGATAGGCGTGCAGGGCAGCGTCGTCAGTGCGACTTCGACTCGCGAAAAAAATGAACCCCATCGATCGTCGCGGCCGGTGCGCACTGAGGTTTCCACCGGCGCTATGGATTGTGAGGGCGTGGTGCACAAGCAGGTCGCCGGGCCGAGTTGGCACATCGCACTCATTTTCGAGATCGATAGGCAATCCATAATCGGTCATCGCTTGCGAAAAACCAAGCACGCTGGTTTGCTCATGGTTCCGCATGCCGCGACGGTGAGAACCCCGCACATAGCGAACGCATCCGTTCTCGCTGTCAACGTCGTCGAGCGCCAGCCACATTGTGATGGCCTCGCAGGGCGTCAACTTAAAGTAGAAGCCGTCCTGATGCGGCGGAGTAGGCTGACCGCCGCCCGCAGGTTTGCTGAAATACTGAAGGTTCTTGCCCACGACTTTGTCGGCGAGCAGCGACTCGGCCAACCTCTCGATCCGTCCGCCGAGAAAGAGATTGTGGAAATAGGTGTCGTGGGTATGAATCATCTGAAGCTGCTTCAGCGTTTCCGGTCGGTTCTTATCTTCGAGAAACACATGTTCACGGGGCATGGCGGGAACCACGTCTCGAATTAGCCGGCCTAGTTCGGCATGCACCGTCTGTATCTCGCCCTCGCTAAGAAAGCCTCGGAGGACCACATATCCCTCCGTGTCAAACTGACTCTTTAGCGCTTGCTCTGCCATCGAATTGCGTCCCACAATGAAGACTGCCGCCCTGGCGCCCGCCTTGTCAATATCTACGTCTGTGAGCGCATCTCCAGCATCGGGCGAGCGGTTCCGATCGGAATCAAGCTGGCGATACAGCCAACGGCGACGCCGGTAGCCAGAGACGCCGGCATGATCCACAAGAAGCTCCAACCGACGAACAGACTCCAACCAAGTTCAAATCCATAGGCCAGCCCGATGCCAATTCCCAGTCCGGAAAGTGCGGCCATCCAAGCGCCGAGCGGCGTCGCCCAGGGTACGAACATCGCCATGAAAAACAGCACGAACAGCGGCGCGACGGGCAGATTCACGACCGTATAGCATTTCTCAAACAAATTGCCTTCAACGGCCCCGGCGAAAATACTCAGCAGCACCACGGCCAACCCCACGACCCAAGAAACAAGCTTTGCCTCTCGAACATGCTCTTTGCCGTGCACCTGAATGCGGCGAAAGCGATCAATCCAGTCGACGGTAATTACCGAGCAGGCCGAATTGATCCCCGAGGAAAGACTGTCCATGGCGGCCGAGAGAATACCGGCGACAAGCAGACCACTCACGCCGGCCGGCAGCCCGTACGCGATATAGTGCGGCAAGAGTTGGTCGGCGCCGGTCGTCACCGTTTTGCCGTCGGGCAGCATGGCGGGATTGGCGCTGAAAAAGGCGAACAGCGCTAAGCCAAGCGCGGCTAGCAATAACACGATCAATGCGTTGCAAATCAAGGCGATGCCGAACATGCGACGAGCTGATGCCACGTCGCGAGTCGCCAAATAACGTTGGATGGCCATTTGATCGGAGCCCACGGTACACAAGTACCATGTGAACTGCGATAGAATTGCCAGCCCGATGGAAACGCGAGCGCCCGGCGCGAAGAAGAAACTAGGTTTATCCCACGTCGGCGACCAGGTCGTCGGCCACCATGCCGCGACGCCGCCCAATTGATTGGAAATTAAGACGAGCGCCAGGATGGCGCCGCCAAACATGATGAACGTCTGCACGACGTCGGTAACGACCACCGCCCGTAAGCCGCCCATGGATGTATAGATGACGGTAACGATGGCCATAATGGCGCAAATCCACGGAGTCGCGGACTCATCGAGCTGGAGCAGCGGGATCATCACCTCGGCGGACGTGCCGTAGACGATGAGCGCCATCCAAAGTAACCGGATGAGCAGGAACAACGTCGAACCGAGCAAACGTACGCTCAATCCTAAGCGTCGTTCCAAGATTTCGTAAGCGCTGGTGACTCGCAGTCGCATAATGAACGGAATAATGAAGCGGCCGACCACGACGTAGACGAGTGGAAAGGATAGCACACTGGCAAAGACGAGCGGACCGTGACGGACCATCTCGCCGGGCGACGCCAGATAAGACAGCGTGCTCATCAGCGTCGCGAACAAGGAGATTCCGACGGCCCAGGGCTTCATGTTCCGCCCGCCGAGCAGGTATTCGTCGACGCTTTTCGCCCGCGAATAGTACCAGCCGATGGCCAACATCCCGGCGGCGTAGCCGGTCAAAACGAGCCAATCGAGCGTGCGGAACGCCACCGGCCGCCGGCGGTCAATCCGCAACACCGCGTGGGCGGCGCTGAGGCGAACATCGACGCTGGGGTCATTCAAGAGCCGCGTTAGTAGCGGCAGATCGTCGTTGGTTCCTAGAATGGCCAGGGCCGCTGCGATCTCACGCTTGCGCTCTTCGTTCTCAACGGAGCCCGGCGTAGCGCTCGGAAGCAGCAGTTCTTTGAACCGTTGAGACGTCCCGTCGTCAGCCGCGTTAACAAACGCGCTACTAACGACGTACACCTGGTCGTTCGATTCCGCCTCGCGAGCGGCAACTTCTTGCAGTTCAGCCGCCACGTCGGCGGGCAGTTTATGTGGCAGATGCCGCAATGCGTACGCGGTCAGGCCACGGACTCTTGGGTTTGGACTGTCCAGCAATTCGGCCAGCGACCGCACGTCGCTCTCGGCGCCTGAGACCGCCAGCAACCATCGCAGGCAGGGCTCCGCCTCAGGAGATTCCGGACGCGGCGATCGCTCGAACCGTACTCGATCTTGATCGGAGACCACATGCTCTAACTTCGCCAGCGCTTCGAGCGCGTGAACGCGATCGGGGCTGATTGTATCGAAGTAGGCGCCGCGTAGCAGGTCGATGTACGCCGCTTTCTCAGATTCACGCGGCGCCGCCCGCACAAGAACTCGCCAAATCCCTGTCCGATAATGCGGCTCGTCGCCGTG
>JBGSYU010000545.1:0-4519 GCA_041750715.1 Lacipirellula sp. | reverse complement strand
CGCATCCGCCGGCCGGCCGCGGGCCGTACCTAAGGAGGCGAGTTCCTGAGCCATCCCCTATGGAGTGCGGCTCCGCAAATGCGACTCTACGCCGTTGGGATTCGACCCGCCAACGGCATAGCGGGGTCGCACTCTGTTTTTTTTGGCCTCCATCAATTTGGAGAGTCTTTTGGCGTGGCGCCGGGGGCGGGGACGCCCCGGCTCGCTTGGGTGGGCTTACGCAAGTTCGGCGTTGAGCCATGCTTGGCGGCTCTTGGCGGCGACCAACACGCCGACGGGAAAGACGGCGGCGGCGATTAAGAGCGTTGGCAGTGGTCCAGTTCGCTGAAGCATTATAAGTGCAAAGCTGCACGCCATGAAGACGGGCATCATCGCCGCCATCGCAATTACCAAACGGGCCATTGCCGATTGCCATCGGGCAGAGTAGGTCGCAACTCCGAAAAAGTAGGGTTGCACCGCGGCGAGTAATACCAGACCGGCGAGCAGTCTTGACGTCTCCGGAAAGTCCGCCGGTAGCGCCACCAAAGCGATGATTGCGAATGCGAGCATTGCGATAATCGCGACTAACGTCTGGCGAGCCAGTTCCAAGAAGACGCCGTTGATAAATTGAGTGCGACTCAGCGGAAGCAAGAGCTCTTGAGTCAGGCGCGCGCGACGCATCGCCAGAGACAGGCCGGGAAACATCGCGGGCAGGAACACCATCGGCGCGAGGGCGCCGAAGGTGAGAGCGCGGGTCGCCTCCGAAGCGGCGGTCCGTGAGTTGATCACGAGGATCACGAGCATCACGGTCGCGAACCATAAGGCGTTCAATTCCGCAGGGATAGCAGCGAAGCCGTAGCGAAAGAGTCGCTGCCGCTCGCGGAACGACCGCGTGCGGTAGTTTCTCAGGCGGTCGTGCCACCAATCGGAAGGGCCGCCTTTCCAGAGTCCGTTGGCGAATTTGTGCCGCAAGATATTGCGGCTTGCCTGCGATCGCTCCATGCGTGTGGCCGAACCGTACTGAGCCTGGACAGGAATGTTGTAGTCGTCCGACTCTTCGTTGAGTCGCGACAGCCGCAATAGCCACGCAGCGAACGCGGCCCAGCCTGCGACGAAAACAATGAGGTGCAACGGGAAGTATTGCGCAACGCAGCTCGGTAAGATCCATAAGGAACGAACTTGGTCAGACCATAACGTGAACATCATGATCATAAACACGATGGTGGCCAGTCCGCTGCCATGTATCGACCAGATGAATGATGCTGCGAAGGCGATGTTAAAGGCGAGGTAGCCCAAGAGACTGAGCCTCGATGCGATCGCGGCGAGGCCTGGCATAAACAGCAAGCCCACGAGAGCCACGCCGAGGATTACCGCCAAATGCGGCGTGGCGAATCGGGGCAAAAGCCGCGCGCGAGGGTCGACGAACTGCCATTTGGCCTGAGTCGCCAACAAGTAGGCGATGAAGCCGGCGGGAAAAGCGAGGATAAAGAAAGCGGCGTCGACCCGTTCGGGAAGCGCCGTTCGCGAGTCCGTCACCATCGCCAGGACGAAGATCGCCAGCGCATAGATGATTCCGCCGCCGCCGAGGATGAGCTGCATGGCGCGGCGGGTGGCGTACGTGAGCAGGACGGCGGTGAGTTGGCGGTTCATGGGGAAGCTTTGTGGGAGTGGTGGCCGGTTTGAAACGCGCTCCGCTACCGCGTCGCGGCTAAACTTGGGCGGGGAGGCGTGCGCGGCGGGTTTGGTCGTGGAGTTCGACAAAGATTTCTTCGAGGTTGAGATCCTGTACCGACACCTCCGCCTGCCAGGTTCGGCGCATGTCGTCCACCAGCGCCTCGTCGAAGTCGTCCACGCTCACCGTGGCGACCGAGCCGGCGACCTCGCAGCGGAGGGCGCCGGGGACGGCGAAGCTGGCCGGCAGGTCGTGGCTGGCGGCGATCCGCAGGCGCTTTACGCGGTCTTTCAGTTCGCCGAGCTCGCCGTGGAAGGCGATCTGGCCGCCCTTGAGGATGGCCACGCGGCTGGCTACTCGTTCCAGGTCGCTGGTGATGTGCGTGCTAAAGAGGATCGTCCGGTGCGGGTCGTCGATGATTTCCAAGAGCGTGCGGAGGAATTCGCGGCGGGCGGTGGGATCGAGGCTGGCGACCGGCTCGTCGAGGATGAGCAGCTCCGGCTCGTGGCCCAGGGCTAGCACGATGGCGAGCGTTTGGAGTTGGCCGACCGAGAGCGGGCCGACGCGGTCTTCCAGAGGCAGCCGCCAGCGGCGGCACAATTCGTCGACCAGCGGCTGATTCCACCGCGGGTAGAACGCCGCGGTGTAGGCGATGACCTGACGGATCCGCATCCAGGGGTAGCTGACCGCCTCTTGCGGAACGTAACCGAGGCGGGCCTTGGATTCGGCGGTGAGGTTCCAGGCGTCGTCGCCCAGAACGGTGACGCTGCCGCCGGTCGGTTTTAGCAGGCCGAGCGAGCATTTGAGCAGCGTACTCTTGCCGCTGCCGTTCTGGCCCAAGAGTCCGAGGACGGCGCCGGGTTCGAGCGTGAGGTCGACGCCGCGTAGCACGTCCTTGGGCGGCTTGCCGGCAAACTGCTTCTGAAGGCGATCAATGTGCATGACGGGAGGCATATGCTTGCTCCGACTTCGTTGAGGATATCTGTCTTAACGGGCGTTTCTGACGATGGTTAATTGATTCAGTAGGTCTTCGAGCACCTTATGAACTTCCTCTTCATCGAGTCCAAGCTGAAACGCGCGGTGCAAGGACGGGGCGACCAGCTCGCGAAATTCCTGCCGCCGCTGCCGGAGCGTGCCGCCGCTCAGCGAGCCGAGCACGCGCATCCCTTGGCCGCGGACGCGCTCGACGACGCCGTCGGCTTCGAGGCGGGAGTATGCCTTGCTGACGGTCATCGGGTTGACCTCCGCGGCCTGCGCAACCTGCCGCACGCTGGGCAACAGATCGCCCGCCGCCAGTCGCCCCCCGGCGATCAAGGCGTGAACCTGATCGACGAGCTGCCGATAGATCGGCACGCCCGAGCTGGGGTGGATTTCGAAGATATCAGCACGCGGCGGCATGTGTATCAGTGTAGTGATACACTAGGAGATGTGTCAAGGGACGTGATGGAGGTATGCTTCGTGGCGCCAACCCAGCGGCTTGCGCCGCGGGCTACTTCGGCTCGCTGTGCGGGCGGCGTGAAAAGTACTAGCCCCATGCGCAAGCTTGGGGTTACAATGCGGTCCCCATCGCAAACGCGGCGCGCACTTCCAACGCGGAGTCAGCCATGCCCGTCTATCTCTTTACCTACCACGCCTACCAAAGCTGGCTGCCCGACCACCGTCGCGGGTTTGTGAAAAAGGATCGCGGAATTCAGCCAACCAATAAGCCGCTGGCCGATGCTTACCGCCGAGCGGCAAAGGCCGAGAGTTTCGAGTTTACCCCGCTCACGCAACATCACCTCATCTTCAAGGCGCGAGCGGTTTGCACGGGCGACGGTTATCGCCTCCACGGCGCCGCGACGGAACCAACGCATTTGCATGCGTTGGTGAGTTGGGCGAACGAGGCGATTTGTTTCAGCAAAGTGCGCGGGCGAATCAAAAAGGCGAATCAAAAACCTGCTTTCGCTGGATTTATCGCGGCGGGCTGGAATTACTGGGCGGCCCTGGTTCTCAACGGGCGCGAGCCGCCGGCAGGTCAGGGACGAGCAGCATTTACGTCATCTGCTCGATGCGTATTTGCCGCGGCACGGCGGCGTGCAGTGGTTTGAGGGGCGCGGGTGGGTGAATTTACCGGCGGGGGTTGAAGGGGCGGATTGAGGATGGGTGGTAGGGTGCGGGTGGTGCAAACCCGGCGGCTTGCGCCGCCGGCTATTCGCCCTTCGGTTGGGTCTGGCGAATTTCGTGAGTTCTTGTGTTTGCGACCCGTTGACGCCCTCCACGAATTCCCCTAGAATCCGCGGTTCGCCCTTTGTTTTGAGGGCGTGCTTGGTCTTTGACACAACGGCTGTCGCGGGGCTGATTTCCGGCCTTGAGGACGGAATTGATAGGGGTGGTCGACGTGGCTGCAACGCGGGAAGTCATTCGCATTCGGATGGAGGCCTACGATCACTCGGTCCTCGACCAGAGTGCGGCCGAAATCGTCGATACGGCCAAGCGGACCAATTCCGAAGTTCATGGACCGATTCCCTTGCCGACGCGGATAGAGCGGTACACCGTTCTCTCCGGTCCGCATGTGGATAAAAAGGCTCGGCAGCAATTTGAAATTCGCACGCACAAGCGGGTGATCGACATCGTCCAGGCCACGGCCAAGACGATCGAGGCGCTCAACAAACTCAGCTTGCCGGCGGGCGTGGATATTAAGATTAAGGCGACGGCGGGATAGGCTCGCTCGTCGCGCGGACTGGTCGCTTAAGCGACCAGTCCAAAGGGACATTGCTTCAAATCAATCAACACCAAATTTCATAGTTCTTCTATGCCGCGGAAGTTGGATGGGTAAGCCGGGGCTAGCCCCCGAGTCTCCCGTTCGGCACGCACAGCTTCAGGATAACC
>JBGSYU010000544.1:0-2093 GCA_041750715.1 Lacipirellula sp. | reverse complement strand
TCGCCGCCGGGTTTCCAGTCGGCCCAGCCGGTGCGCCAGACCCAGCAATCGGCCGCGACGCGACCATCGTCGATCCACTGGTGAAACACTTCGGTCGTCGCCGGGCCGAACTGGCCGCCGCCGGCCGGGCGAACGTACCATGTAACGGGTTCGTGATTCGGCGACGACGGTGGCGACGCGGATTGCGCATTCGGTGGCGCGGGTTGCGTTTGGATGATGATCGACTCGTTGGGCTCGTCGGCTCGCGATGTTGCCGATGAAGCGGGCGCAGGAGGCAAAACGGTGGACACTGGCGGAGCGCCTGCAATCCCTCCCCCAGCCCCTCCCGGCAAGGGAGGGGGATCTTGGTCAGCGGCCGCGCGGCCGCCGCTAAAGCTGGGGACCACAAACTTCGCGCCGCACTCGGGGCAAATGCCGCGTCTGCCGGCCAGTTCGGCCTTCACATGTAGTTTGTGCCCGCTGGGGCATTGAAACCGAACGCCCATGCCGTGTTCCGTGTGTGGTTTGCGTCAACCGCCGACATTACAGTCTATCCGGCGGCAAAGCAGTAGGCAGTAGGCAGTGGGCAGTGGGCAGTATTAAGAAAAAAGCATGCTGGGCTGGACTGTCGTTGTCAGGCTCCCCATTGGCGACTATCTTTCGTTCCCCATCTTCTTCACTGCCTACTGCCCACTCTTCCCCATGACTCCCTTCGAAATCATCCTCCTGGCGATCGTTCAGGGGATCACCGAGTTTCTGCCGATCAGCAGCGACGGGCACCTCGCGGTGGTGAACGCCTTGCTGGAGGCGCGCGGCCGCACCGGGGCGCCCGATCTGATGGAAACGACCATCGTGCTGCATCTGGGCACGCTCGCGTCGGTGCTGGTGTTTTATCGCCGCGATATTGTGCGGGTGCTGACGACCGAGCGCCGCGCGATTTTGCCGCTGATCGTGGCGACGATTCCGGCGGCGATCGTCGGCCTCGGGATTGAAAAGGGGCTGCCCGACAGCGTTAGCAAGCCGCTGCTGGAAAGCCCGTTGCTCGCGGGGCTAGGCTTTTTGGTCACCGCCGCGGCGTTGTGGTTTCTCGGTCGGCGGCCAGACGACGGGCTCGACTACCCCGAGACGACGATTGGAAAAGCGCTCGCCATCGGCGTCGCTCAGGCCACGGCAATTCTCCCCGGCGTCTCGCGGAGTGGCATGACGATTTCCAGCGGCGTGGCCTTGGGCCTTCGCCGCGAATCGGCCGCCGCGTTTTCGTTTCTGATGGCCATCCCCGTAATCGGCGGCGCCGGGCTGCTGAAGATCGTGGACGCCGTCGATAAAGGAACAACCAGCACCCCGCTCTCGACGCTGGCCCTAGGGTTCGTCGTTTCGATGCTCGTCGGCCTCGCCGCCCTTGCCGTGCTGCTAAAAATGCTCCGCCGCGGGCGGCTGGAGCTATTCGCGTATTACCTGGTGCCGCTCGGCGTGGCGGTGACGGCTTGGCAGTTACTCAAGTAACGGGGGTGGGGGACTGGGGGTTGGGGAATGCGGGAGAGAAATTGTTGATGTTTGATGTGATATTGCAGGCGTAGGGACGGCGGTAGGCGGCGCGGTTCTTCTTCCCTAACCCCCAGTCCCTAGCCCCCAACCCCTCCTCACCCCCCCCTGCCACTTTGGCAGCACTCTCTCGTTCTTTGGCGGCGAACTGCGAGCCGCAAGCCAAACTGGCAGCACGCGCTCCGCACCGCTCATTTCCCAACTCGCCGGGCTGCAAGCACTTAAGCGAATCGCGGCTTCGGCGCACTCGTTGCTATACGCTTTCCACCAACGGGGATGCTGCGCACTCATTCGGCGCGGCAACCCCTCGCCGTCTCGCGCACCATCCGTCACACTGATGGGCTGCGCCGAAGCAGGCAACCCGTATCCAACTGGCCGCTTGCGGCTTAGCGCCCGCGGCCAATTTCCAAAACATCGTCCTCACAACCATTCTCGGAGGTCCATTCCCCATGGCAGCTACCGCCACGAAAAAGAAGAGCAAGATTTCGCTCCAGCCCCTGGGCGACAAGGTCGTCGTCGAACGCGATGAATCGCAATCAAAGACCGCCGGCGGCATCGTCCTGCCCGACTCC
>JBGSYU010000543.1:0-7164 GCA_041750715.1 Lacipirellula sp. | reverse complement strand
CGGCGGCGGTCGCGGCGGTTCCCAGGGCGGCGGTCGCGGAGGCTCGCGCGATAATCGCGGCGGCGGCGGCGCTCCCCAAGAGAAGCAACGCGGCGAGTTGCAAGAAAACGTCGTGAAAATCAAGCGCTGCGCCGCGGTGGTCAAGGGCGGTCGGCGGTTCAGCTTCGCCGCCATGGTCGTGGTGGGCAATGGCAACGGCAAAGTCGGCTGGGGCTACGGCAAGGCGAACGAAGTGCCGCCGAGCGTCGAAAAGGCCGTCAAAGAAGGCATGCGCAGCCAAATTGAAGTGGCCCGCGACGGCCAGACGATTCCGCATCTGGTGAAGGGACGCTTCGGAGCCGCAAAGGTGGTGCTGGCCCCGGCGTCTCCCGGTACGGGCGTGATCGCCGGCGCCGCGGTGCGTGCCGTGTGCGAAGCGGCAGGCATCCACGACATCCTCACCAAGAGTTTTGGGTCCAACAATCCGGTGTCGCTGGTCAAGGCGACGATGCAGGCCCTGCAGCAGTTGCGGCCGAAGATCGACGTCGAGCGCCTTCGCGGCGTGCATTTGTCCTAAATCGTTAGCCGCGACGCGGTAGCGGAGCGCTCCGCTATCGTGAGCGCGGCTAACTCATCCAACAATACTCACCGCCATGAACATCAGCGAAGTCAATCGCGGCATCACAAAAAACAAGAGCCGCAAGCGGATCGGTCGCGGCATCGGCTCGGGCTCGGGCAAGACGGCCGGCCGCGGTCACAAGGGCGCCGGCTCGCGCAACGGCAACAGCACGCGCATCACGTTCACGGGCGGCAACATGCCGCTGGTGCAGCGAATTCCCAAGCGAGGTTTCAACAACCGTTGGGCGCTCACCGTCGCGGTGGTCAATCTCGGTCAGATCGACGCAGCGTTTGAAAAGGGCGAGGAAGTGACCCTCGAGTCGCTCGCGGCGAAGAATCTGGCCCGCGGCCGGTTCGACGTGTTGAAAGTGCTGGGCGACGGCGAGTTGAAGAAGAAGCTCAAGATCTCGGCTCACCGCTTTAGCGCCTCGGCCCAGGAAAAGATCGAAAACTCCGGCGGAGAAATGGTCTTGCTGCCGGCACGCACGCCGGTGGAAGATAAGAAGCGCGAGCAGCGGAAGCTTCAGGCCAAGGCAAAGGCGTAGTTGGCAAGGTTGCAAAAGCGGAGAGCCGAAAGCGGAAAGCGGATGATCAACCGGCTTTCGGCTTTCGGCTTTCCGCTTTTGCGACAACGAGCGGTCCGCGCAGGCCGCCGGCGCTAAACGATAGGACATCGCTATGTGGGAAAAACTTCGCGTCGTTTGGCAGATTCCCGAGCTGCGCAAAAAAATTCTGCTCACCCTGGCGCTGCTGGCCGTTTACCGGCTGGGTTTCCAGATTCCGCTGCCGATCGTCGATCCGGGGGAGGTTGCGGCGTTTGCCAGCAGTACGGGCGGCATGGCCGACGTGCTCAAGCAGGTCGCCGTCTTCAGTGCCAGCCAGCTCGATCAGGTGACGATATTCGGCCTGGGAATCATGCCGTACATTTCGGCGTCGATTATCTTCCAGCTTCTGGGCAGCGTCTATCCGCCGCTGGAGCGATTGCAAAAAGAGGGCGACGCCGGCCGCAAGAAAATCAACGAATACACGCGCTATGCGACCGTGTTCATCTGCTTGATCCAAAGCTACGTGTATGTGCGCTCGTTCGTGCCGGGGCTGGCGAAGGACGCCTTCTTGGTGAACCCCGGCGTTCCGGCCGATGGGCTGCTCATGGGCTGGACGATCGTCGCGGTGCTGACGATGACCGCCGGCACGGTATTTCTGATGTGGATCGGCGAGCAGATCGACGAGTTCGGCATCGGCAACGGCATCAGCCTGCTCATCATGGCCGGCATCCTGTCGGCGATGCCCGGCGCCGGCATGACGCTGCTCGATCAGTCGTCGCTGGAACTCACGGGCGGCGGCGGCGAGCTCGGCATCGAGCAGTTGTTGATCCTCGCGTTCATGTTCGTCGCCGTCATTTTCGGCGTCGTCTTCATTACGCTGGGGCAGCGGAGGATCCCCATGCAGAGCGCCAAGCACGTCCGCGGTCGCCGCGTGATGGGCGGCACCCGTCAGTACCTGCCGCTCAAGGTGAATCAAGCCGGGGTCATGCCCATCATCTTCGCCAGCAGCTTGTTGCTGCTGCCGTCGCTGCTGTTCGGGGGCCTGTCGAAGGCGTTCGACGCCAACAGTAATTGGAGCACGTCGTTCGCGAGCATCGGGAATTTGTTTTCCCGCACGGGGTTCGTGTACGCCATTTTCTACGTGGCGCTGATCTACTTCTTCTGCTTCTTTTGGACGGCCATCACCTTCAATCCGAAGGACGTGGCGGACAACTTAAAGAACTACGGATCGTTCATTCCCGGCTACCGGCCAGGCAAGCGCACGGCCGACTACCTGGAAAAGGTGATGTTCCGCATCACCTACGTGGGAGCGGGCTTCCTGGCCCTCGTCGCGATCGTGCCGAGCATCATTTCCGGGTCGCTCGACGTCTCGCCGCTCGTGGCGAACTTTTACGGCGGCACGAGCTTGCTGATCGCCGTCAGCGTGGCGTTCGACCTGGTGCAGAAGATCGACAGTCATTTAGTCATGCGGAATCACAAGGGATTGCTGGAATCGTAGGCGGAGGCGAGTAGGTGAGTAGGTTACTAGGAGAGTAAGTGAATATCATGCAAAGCATGTTTAGAATTACCTATTCCCTCACTAGCTCACTTATTCACTTACTCACCTACTCACTTACTCACCCTCGCCCGCCATGCGAATCGTGCTCATTGGACCTCCCGGCGCCGGCAAGGGCACGCAAGCGACCAAGCTGACGCAGCGGCTCACGATCCCGCATTTGTCCACCGGCGACATGCTTCGCGAGGCGGTTCGCCTCGAAACCGAAGCCGGCAAGCAGGCCTCGCCTTTCATGAAGGCGGGCCGCCTGGTGCCCGACGAGCTGGTGCAGCAGCTCGTGATTGAGCGAATTTCCCATCCCGATTGCGAGCGAGGCTACCTGCTCGACGGCTTTCCTCGCACCGCGGCCCAGGCAAGAATGCTGGATAAGCTGCTGGACGATTGCGGCCAGGCGGTGGATCTGGCGGTGAAGATCGACGTCGATATGGAAGTGTTGCTCGAACGGCTCTCGGGCCGCGGTCGCGCCGACGACGACGCGCTGATCATCGTCCAGCGACTTCAGCAGTATGAATCGCTGACCGAACCGATGGCGGCCTACTACCGCGGCCGCGGAAAGCTGCGAGAGATCCACGGCCTCGGCACCAAGGACGAAGTTTTTGAACGCATCATGGACGAGGTTGAGGCCGCGGGACAGGCGGCGGGGTAAGAGGGGTCGGTTTGGCAACTGTCATTCTGAGCGCAGCGAAGAATCTAGCGTAGCGACAGATTCTTCGCTGCGCTCAGAATGACAGTGATAGGAAGGTCGGGCGTTGGCCCTGACGCGATGGTTAACCTGAAGTCGATGCGCGAAATTGGCTTGATGCGGCGCGCGGGCGTTGCCGTGTGGCAAGCGCACCAGATCGCCTTGCGAATGGTTCGCCCCGGCGCGACGACCGCGGCGATCGACCGGGCGATCGGCGAACATTTCGAGCAGCTCGGCGCCCAGCCGCTGTTCAAGAACTATCCGAACCCCACACGCAACAAGCCGCCGTTCCCGGCGGTGTGCTGCATGAGCGTCAACGCGGCGGTGGTTCACGGCATTCCCACGGACAAGCCGCTGGTCGAAGGCGACATCCTGAGCCTCGACACCGGCTGCCGCATCAACGGCTGGTGCGGAGACGCCGCCTACACCTACCCGGTGGGCCGAATCGCCCCCGAAGTGCAGCGGTTGCTCGACGCGACTCAAGCGGTGCTAGCGCTGTCGATCGAGTTGATGAGCTCAAAAAGTTACTGGAGCGCGATCGCGCGCGAGATGGCCGATTTCGTTCGCGACCACGGGTATTCGACGGTGGAGTGCTTCGTGGGCCACGGCATCGGCCGCGACATGCACGAGGATCCGCAAGTGCCGAACTTTCCCAGCCGGTCGCTGCGGGGGAGCGGGGACTTTCGCATCGAGCCGGGACTGGTGATTGCGGTGGAACCGATGGTGAACATGGGCGCCAAGCGGGTGAAGATTCTGTCGGACCACTGGACGCAGGTGACGGCCGACGGCAAGCCGAGCGCCCATTTCGAGCATACGGTGGCGATCACCCAGGACGGGCCGACGCTGTTAACGGTGGCGCCGACGCCCGCGGAGCGCGAAAAACTGGCGGTTTGAAGGTCGAGTCGCGTTCCCCCCAGCCCGCGGCGCGAGCCGCCGGGTTCGAACCCGGCGGCTTGCGCCGCGGGCTGATTGATAACCACGCCGTTTCCTCGCCCCGTAGGCCTTGAAGACTCGCCCACGAAGCGGCTATATTGCACCGTTTCCCCAGAATCGGTTGCGGCATCAGAAGGGCGCGTGATGAAGGTTCGAGCCAGCGTCAAGAGAATATGCGATAAGTGCAAGGTCGTCCGCCGACGCGGCGTCGTACACGTCGTGTGCAGCAATCCGCGCCACAAGCAGCGGCAGGGATGAAGATTCATCGCGGCCGTTTAGCGGCGTCGCTCCGCGACGCCCCTCGCCCACGATGTACTTAAATTGAAATTCGTTGGAGTAATTGACAGATGCCTCGTTTGCTCGGCGTCGACATTCCGGCTGATCGCCAGACGGTGATTAGCCTTACCTACCTCTACGGCGTCGGTCCGAAGACGGCCCGCGAGCTGTGCCACAAGGCGGGCATCGACCCGGCGGTGCGAGCGCGCGAGCTTGGCGAAGACGAGGTGGCCCGCTTGGCCGCGTTGCTCGACAAGGACTACACGGTCGAAGGTCAGCTCCGTCGGCAGGTGAGCCAAAATATATCCCGCTTGCGCGACATCGCCTGCTACCGCGGCATGCGGCACCGCCGCGGCCTGCCGGTTCGCGGCCAGCGAACGAAGACCAACGCCCGCACCCGCAAGGGCCCGAAGAAGACCGTCGCCGGCAAAAAGGGCGTCAAAGACCTGGTTTAGCGGATTGTACCAAACGTTAGCCGCGACGCGGTAGCGGAGCGCGGACCCCAAGTTGGAGTCAACAAGCAAGTGGCCAAGCAAGCAGCGAAACCCGCAAAACAACAAACCAAGGCGGCCGCGGCCTCCAAGCCGAAAAAGGTGCGGCGGAACGTAACCGTCGGCATCGCGTACATCACGGCGACGTTCAACAACACCACCGTGACGATCACCGATACCAAGGGCGACACCCTGTGCTGGGCCAGCGCCGGCACCAGCGGGTTCAAGGGTAGCCGCAAGAGCACGCCGTTCGCCGGCCAGATGGCCGCGCAGCAGGCCGCCGAGAAGGCCCGCAAGTACGGCATGAAGGACGTCGACGTCCGCGTGAAAGGCCCGGGCAGCGGGCGAGAGAGCGCGATCACGGCTTTGGAAGCCGCAGGGCTCAAGGTGAAGTCGATCGAAGACGTCACGCCGTTGCCGCACAATGGTTGCCGGCCGCGGAAGAAGCGGCGCGTTTAGTGGTTGAATTCGCCGGGGCCGAGACGGCCCGGCTCGCTCGAAGTTACCAGTCCCCAGTCCCCAGTCCCCAGTCCCCCATTCATGGCACGATACACTGGTCCTGTTTGCCGTCTTTGCCGCCGCGCCGGCATGAAGCTGTTCCTCAAGGG
The DNA here is from genome assembly GCA_041750715.1 of Lacipirellula sp. Lineage (GTDB taxonomy): Bacteria > Planctomycetota > Planctomycetia > Pirellulales > Lacipirellulaceae > Lacipirellula. The sequence goes on along the minus strand of JBGSYU010000543.1, from coordinate 1,477 downwards.
AACCCGCTGCGATACGCCCAAGTGCGGCATCGAACGCCGCGATTCGCCCCCGGGCCAAACGCAGTCGCGCCGCAGCAAGCTGACCGACTACGGCGTCCACCTGCGCGAAAAGCAAAAGGTGAAGCACTATTACGGCGTGCTAGAGCGGCAGTTTCGCCAATACTTCGAGCGGGCCGAGCGCACCAAGGGCAACACGGGCGACGTGCTCATGACGCTGCTGGAGCGGCGGTTGGACAATGTCGTTCATCGGCTCGGCTTTGGCCTGAGCCGCCCGGCGGCCCGGCAGTTGATTAATCACGGTCACGTCACCGTCAACGGAAGGCGGGTAGACGTGTCCAGCTACCTGGTCGGCGTGGGCGACGTGATTCGGATCAAGAACCGTTCGAAGAGCCTCGACCTGGCACGCGGCCACATGGCCGAGAATCCGCGGCAGTCGCCCGACTTTTTGTCGGTCACGGGCGCGGAAATTCCCGAAGGCATCGTGGGCCGGCTGCCCGGCGTGGAAGACGTGTCGATCCCGGTGCAGACGCAGTTGATCGTCGAGCTGTGCTCGCGGTAATCCGATTACTTCACTTCAATTAACCCCCGGTCATTGCCCGGGGGCTAAATGGGAGAAAATCCTATGCATATTCGATGGCGTGGACTCGAACTGCCCAGTCAGGTTGTCTGCGACGCCCCGTCGCTCACGCGGACGTACGGCAAATTCATTGCCGAGCCGTTCGAGCGCGGCTTCGGCACCACCGTGGGCAACGGCCTGCGCCGCATCTTGCTTTCGAGCCTCGAAGGCAGCGCGGTCACGCAGATCAAGGTTCACAGCGCGCAGCACGAATTCACGACTATGGAAGGCGTGATGGAAGACTGCACCGACATCGTGCTGAACATCAAGTCGCTGGTGGTGAAGAATCACAGCGACTCGACGAAGGTGATCCGCGTCGAGCGCCGCACGGCCGGCGAAGTGCGGGCCTCCGACATCGAGACCGACGACTCGGTCGAGATTATCAACAAGGATCTGCTGATCGCCACGCTGACGGCCGACGTGCCGTTTGTCATGGAGATGGTCGTCGAGAACGGTCGTGGCTATGTCCCGGCCAGTGAGCACACCAGCCGCGATCGCGAGATCGGCATCATCCCGCTGGATGCTCTGTATAGCCCGGTGCGTCGCGTGCGACACGAGGTGGAAGAGACTCGCGTCGGTCGCAAGACCAACTACGATCGCCTGGTGCTCGAGATCTGGACCGACGGCAGCGTCCGACCGGATGCCGCCCTGGTGGAAGCGGCCAAGATCATGCGCAAGCACCTCAATCCGTTTGTCCAGTACACGCAGTTGGGCCATCAGGTTCACGCCGCTGGCGCGGCGATTGGCGGCGGCGGTGGCGATCCGGAACTGGAACGCAAGCTGAACATGACGGTGGAGGATCTCAAGCTCAGCGTTCGGGCCAAGAACTGTCTGGACAGCGAGAAGATCATCACGTTGCGT
>JBGSYU010000542.1:0-6517 GCA_041750715.1 Lacipirellula sp. | reverse complement strand
CGGCGTGCTCGATTCGAGCCAGCCACGCTTCGGTCTTCGTGCCGCCGCCGTCGACGCCCAGTGCGAGCACCGGCGCCTTTGAGTCGGGGTGTAATGGGGAGGCGAGCGAGATTCTTATCCCTCCCCTAGCCCCTCGGCGCCGCGGCCCCTCTTCGACCTTCGAGGGAGGGGGATTTGAAACCGTTGCTAGGCTTTACCGTTGACGAGCACATTCGCATCCAAGGCGCGGCGGAGATGTCCGCGGGCCGCCTGCAACGTGGCCCGCGCCTCGTCGGGCGATAGCCCCAGCCGGTGCGAGACGATGGCCGTTTTCACTTCGCCGTCGCACCGCGTCAGCAGTTCAGACGCCTTTTCAGCGTTCAATTCCGTGAGCGTGCAGACGATTCGCTTAGCACGCTCGGCGAGCTTGGTGTTCGTGGCGCTCATGTCGACCATGAGGTTTCCGTAAGTCTTGCCCATTTGCACCATGGCGCCGGTGGAGAGCATGTTCAGCACCATTTTCGTGGCGGTGCCGGCCTTCATGCGGGTCGATCCGCTGAGCACCTCGGGGCCGACCACGGGGATGATGCTCAGATCGGCGCGCGAGCTGAGCAGCGCATCTCGGTTGCACGCCAGTCCAATGGTGTACGCGCCTTGGCTGCGCGCGTAGTCGAGGGCGCCGATGACGTACGGCGTGCGGCCGCTGGTGGCGATGCCCACCAACACGTCGTGACTGCAAAGGTCGATGGCGCGCAGTTCCTCAGCCGCCAGGGTGGGCGAATCTTCGGCGCCTTCGACGGCCTTCAGCATGGCGCCGGGACCGCCCGCGATGATGCCCACGACCTGCAACGGATCCGAGCGAAACGTGGGCGGGCATTCCGCGGCGTCCAGAATTCCCAACCGGCCGGACGTACCGGCGCCGATGTAAATCAACCGCCCGCCGTGGGTGAGCCGATGCGCGATGATCTCGATTCCCTTGGCGATCGCCTCGGCCTGTTCGGCCACGGCCGCCGTACACTTGGCGTCTTCGTGATTGATCAGGCGCACTAATTCCAACGGCGTCAGGCTGTCGAGATGTTCCGACGCGGGGTTGCGGGCTTCGGTGGTCAGATGTTCGAGCATGCTACGATTCTAGTAGCCGTCTAGGAAGGGAGACAGATTCGATGCGCGAAATAGAGTAAAAACTGCGCTGGCCCGGATACTGCGGGCGGCGGCACGGTTATACTGTAATTCTACGCGGCAAAACTATAGCTTTTCGCACTTGCCGTAAGAGAAATGCAAAGTCCTGCGCACTCGGTCATTCTGAGGTACTCCGAAGAATCTGGCCGGACCCTTCGGATTTCCTCAGGGGGAGCTGCTTGTGGACTTTGCCGCCGCTGGAACCTTCACAGATAGGTAGCACCGCCATTCTGGTGATCGAATCCAACCGACGGTTGGCGACTCTCAATTAGCCACAAACCGCAGATCGGGCCAGGATGGCCCGGCCATCTTCAATGCCGCTGCTCGCCGCGATCACCTCGCCCGCTCATTTTTCGCTCCATCCCGTGGATGTGGTGATCGTGGCGGGGTATCTCCTCGCCATGCTGGCGCTAGGCGTGTGGGTCGGCCGGGGGCAGCGGACGACTAAGGATTACTTCCTGGGCGATCGGTCGCTGCCCTGGTGGGCCGTGCTGCTGTCGATCGTGGCGACTGAGACGAGCACGGTGACTTTCCTCAGCATCCCGGGGATCACCTTCGCGGCTAAGGGCGACTTTCGCTTTTTGCAAATCACGTTCGGTTACATCATCGGCCGCATCTTGGTGGTCGCGATCTTGTTGCCGCTTTACTTTCGCGGCGAGCCCTTCACGGCGTACGAAGTGCTTCAACGACGGTTCGGCAAGCTCTCGCGGCGGGCGACGTCGCTGCTGTTCTTGGTGACGCGCAACCTAAGCGACGCCCTGCGGCTGTACTTGTCCGCGCTCGTGCTTCACACAGCGATGGGCATCGACTTAGCCGCCTGCATCATCGTCATGGGAGTGGTCACGATGATCTACACGTACATCGGCGGGGTGAAGTCGGTCATTTGGAACGACTGCATCCAATTCGTCATCTACATACTCGGCGCCTGCGTGGCGCTTTACGAAATTATCAACGGCATGCCCGACGGGCTGGATCAGTTTCTGGCTTTTGCGGACCAGCACGAGAAGTTCCGCGTCTTCGATTTCGAGCTCAGTCTGTTCAAGCCGACGATGACGTTTTGGTCCGGGCTTATCGGCGGGATGTTTCTCACTGCCGCCACGCATGGCACCGATCAGTTGACGGTGCAGCGGCTGCTCACGTCCCGCAGCCAGAAAGGCGCCGCGGTGGCGCTGATCGCAAGCGGCTTCGTCGTCTGCCTTCAGTTCGTGTTGTTCCTGGCCATCGGGGTCGGGCTGGCGAGTTTCTTTCAAGCGTTTCCCGAAGAGGTATCGCAGATCCGGAGCGACGATCAGGCGTTCGCCTATTTTATCGTCAACTATCTGCGGCCGGGGCTGGTGGGCTTGACCTTGGCCGCCGTGTTCTCGGCGGCGATGTCGACCTTATCGGGTTCGCTGAATTCGTCCGCCACCGCGCTGGTCAGCGACTTTATTATCCCGCTGAGCCGCAAGCCGATCGGCGAAGCGGTGCAGCTAAGAATCTCGCGCATCGCCACCGGGATGTTTGGCTTTCTGCAGATTGGCATCGCCCTGTGGAGCTATTGGAGCGGCGCCGACCAGAGCGTCGTGGAACGCGTGCTGAAAATTGCCGCCTTTACGAGCGGGCCGATGCTGGGGTTGTATTTGCTGGCCGTACTGCTGCCGCGCGTCCGAGAGCGGGCGGCGCTCGCCGCGTTTTTTGCGGGACTGACGCTGCTGTCCTATTTAGAATTTAGTACGTGGCCCGAATGGCCGATCGCGGCGGTGCGCTGGCCGTGGCCGCCGATCTTTTGGCCCTGGTACGCGGTGATTGGTTCGCTGTTTACGTTCAGCATCGGCTGGGCGTTGAGCTGGACTGGGCTCAACGTGGAGCGCACGGACATTGGCTTGCAATAACAGGTGGCTGTCATGAGATTGGCAATGGGCATTCGCGGCGGATGGGCAACCGCGCTGTTGATGATGATCGTGGGGCGGGCGAACGCGGAAATTCCGCTCGTCCCGGCTGAGCAGCTTGGCCTCAGCCCTAAGCACTTGGCACTTATCGACGACCTCGTTGAGATGGAGATCTACGAGAAGAAGCTCCCCGGCTGCGTGGTCGCCATCGGTCGCACCGGCGGCGTCGGCATGCTGAAGGCCTACGGCCTGCGCCAGGTCGAACCGAAAGAAGAGGAAATGACGGTCAATACGGTGTTCGACATGGCTTCGCTTACCAAGCCGATTGCCACGGCCACCAGCATCATGATCCTCGTCGAACGTGGCGATGTTCGTCTAGGCGACCCGGTAGCCAACCACCTCTCCGAGTTTGGTAAGAATGGCAAAGAAGATATCACAATCGAAGACTTGCTTGTCCACCGCGGCGGGTTGATTCCGGACAACTCCCTCAAGGATTATGAGGATGGGCCCAATAAATCGTGGGAACGGATCTGCGAGTTACATGCCAAGAAAAAGTCCGCTCGCGATTTCGTGTACTCCGACGTCGGCTTCATTGTATTGGGGAAACTCGTCGGCGAAGCCTATGGAAAACCACTCGATCAATTTACGACGGAGGAAATCTTCGATCGACTGAACATGCTGGAAACCGGCTACAACCCTGGCGAGTCCCTGCGCGCGCGGGCGGCGCCGACGGAGAAACAGGATGGTAAGTGGCTCCGCGGCACGGTGCATGACCCGCGGGCGGCGCTGCTCGACGGCGTGGCGGGCCACGCGGGGCTGTTTTCGACGGCATCAGACTTGGCGATTTACTGTGACGCGATGCTGCGAGGCGCCCGCGCTGGCGACGAATCGGCGCGTATCATGAGCCGCGCCACGGAGGCCGAGATGCTTCGTCCCCGCGACGTGGCGGGCAATCGCCGCGCGCTCGGCTGGGATAACCGCAGCGGCTACTCGACCAATCGCGGCGAGTTGTTCAGCGACCGCGCGTTCGGCCACGGCGGCTTTACCGGCACCGCGATGTGGGTCGACCCGGAACTGGATCTGTTCGTGATCTTCCTCTCAAACCGACTACATCCCGACGGTAAGGGCAATGTGAACCCGCTCGCGGGTCGCATCGGCACGATCGCGGCGGCGGCGATTGTGAAGACAAATGCGGAAGGCGGAAGGCGGAAGGCGGAAGGCAGCTCAACGCGTGTTCGGCATTCCGCATTCCGCATTCAGCATTCAGCATCCGCCCCCGTCCTCACCGGCATCGACGTCCTCGTCCGCGACGACTTCAAGCAGCTCCAAGGCCGCCGCGTCGGCTTGATTACCAATCACACCGGTCTCGATCGGGAAGGTCGCCGCACGATCGACCTGCTTTACAACGCCCGCGGCGTAGATCTGGTCGCGCTGTTCAGCCCAGAGCATGGCATCGCCGGCACGCTCGATCACGACGGCATCAAGAACGCTCGCGATGAAGCGACCGGCTTGCCGGTGCATAGCCTGTACGACGGTGAAGTTCGCCGCCCACGCAAAGAGCATCTCGAAGGCATCGACACGCTCGTGTTCGACATTCAGGATGTCGGCGCGCGGTTCTACACCTATACGTCGACCATGGCGTGGGCCATGGAGGCTGCCGGCGAGAGCGGCTTGAAGTACGTTGTGCTGGATCGCCCGAATCCCATCGGCGGAGTCGCCGTCGAGGGGCCCACTGCCGACGCGGGTCGCGAGTCGTTCGTCGGCTGCCACACGATTCCGGTGCGGCACGGGATGACGGTCGGCGAGCTGGCCCGCATGATTCGCGAGGAGCGCGGCATCGACGTCGAACTGGAAGTCGTCGAAGTCGAAGGCTGGCGCCGCGGAGATTACTGGGACGCCACCGGGCTCACATGGGTGAACCCTTCGCCGAACATGCGGAGCCTGACTGAGGCCGTGTTGTATCCCGGCATGGGCGTTTGGGAAACGACCAACATCTCCGTCGGCCGCGGGACGAATACGCCGTTCGAGGTGCTGGGGGCGCCGTGGATGGATGGGCAGGCGCTTGCCGCCGAACTGAACGCGGCGGGGCTTAAGGGCGTTCGCTTCATTCCGATCGAGTTCACGCCCGACGACAGCAAGTTTAAGGGGCAGAAGTGCGGCGGGGTGAATGTGACGATCGTCGATCGTGCGGCCATCGACTCGGTGGCGATCGGCGTAGAGATTGCCTGCACGCTTCGCAAACTTTATGCGAAGGATTGGCAAACCAAGCGAGCCGATCGGCTGCTCATTAACGGGCGAGTCTACGATGCGATTCTCGATGGCGCGGATCGCCAGGAGATCGAAACGCTGTATCGGGCCGAGTTGGCAGAATTTCTCCAGCGGCGGGAAAAGTATCTGCTCTACAAATAATTTAGCCGCGGGGCTTGCTCCGCGCGGCGTTGCGGGGCAAGCCCCGCGGCTAAATGAGTCGGCGCCGTTACGGTCCAGGCATGCCGAAACTTGTGCGTTGCAGATACAATGGAGTTTCTGCCGACGCCTCGCTCCCCGACGTATGCTGACCGCCATGCCGCAAACTCAAACTTCGCTCATTGGCGAGCTTGCAGAGCATCTGAGCGCCGACCGCGTGCTTACCTCGCCGGAAGACGTGGCCGTTTACGCCTACGACGGCACGCCCGTCTTGCGGCAGAACCCGGCGTGCGTCGTTTTCCCGAAGACGACCTCGGAAGTCGCCGCCTGCGTCAGCGCGGCGCGGCGATTCGGCGCGCCGATCGTCACGCGCGGTTCGGGAACCGGATTAAGCGGCGGCAGCGTTCCGATGGCTGGGTGCGTGGTGCTGTGCCTCACGGGCATGGACCGCATCCTAGAAGTCGACCCGCGGAATCTTACGATTGAAGTCGAAGCCGGCGTGATCACCCAGAAGATCGACGAGGCCGCCGCACCGCACGGCCTGTTCTATCCGCCCGATCCCGGCTCGCGCAAGATTTCGACGATCGGCGGCAACGTGGCCGAGAACTCCGGCGGCTTGCGCGGGCTCAAATACGGCGTGACGCGCGACTATGTGCTGGGGCTGGAGGCGGTGCTGGCCAGCGGCAAAGTCGTGTGGCTCGGCAACAAGTGCGTCAAAGACGTCGCCGGATACAACCTGCGCGATTTGTTCATTGGCTCGGAGGGGACGCTCGGAATCGTCACCCGCGTGCTCTTAAAGCTCGTCCCGCAGCCGGCGGCCCGTAAGACGATGCTCGCTTCGTTCACGTCGATCGAGGCGGCCGGCGATACGGTGTCCGACATCATTGCGGCGAAGATTATTCCCTGCACGCTGGAGTTTCTCGATCGGCAGACGATCCGCTGCGTGGAAGACTTCGCCCACGTCGGGCTGCCGACGGAGGCGGCCGCGGTGCTGATTATGGAAACCGACGGCCACCCGCAGGTCGTCGCCGAGGAAGCCGCGGCCATGGCGATGATCGCCGCTGCCCGCGGGGCGATTGAAGTTC
>JBGSYU010000541.1:0-2508 GCA_041750715.1 Lacipirellula sp. | reverse complement strand
AGTTTGCCCGGCTGGTCCCGGAAGCGGAGCGGCCGCTGGCCGAGCCGGACGTGGTGATCGAGGGTCGGCGGTTGTTCTGGCGCCGCGGCGACGATCTTTCCGAGCCGGGCGGGCAGTTGCTGTTGGACTTCAACAAGCGCGCGGACGATGACGACGAGGCGCCGCGGGCGGTGATCGCGATCGCTCGATCGGCGGAACTTCGTCGCGGCGATGCGTCGGCGCGGCACGGCGGCGAAGGCGAATCGGTCCTCGCGCTGGTCGAACGGCTTCAACAGGAGGCGCTCGATTGGGAGGACGAGAGCCAGCTCGATCGCGCCGCCGAAAGCTACCGCACGCTGCTGATGGCCGCCGGTCCGCAGGCGGAGATTCACTTCGCGCTGGCGGACGTGCTGTACCGCGCGGGCGATTTGTCGGCGGCGCGCGAGCGCTACTACGCGGCGGTCGAACTGGACGAAGAGTACGTCGAAGCGCGGGCGTCGCTGGGGTGCGTGCTGGCGGAGACGGGCGAGCTGGAACTGGCCGCGGCGACGTTTGAGGGCGCCCTGGCGATTGATCCAGACTTCGCGGACGTGCATTTCCACCTCGCCAATGTGCTGGAGCGGCTTCAGCGCCATGAAGAGGCGCGTGCGCACTTCAGCGCGTTCCTGGCGCTGGCGCCCGAAAGTCCGTGGGCCGAAGTGGCGCGAGATAGGTTGCCGCGGGAGACGTCGCAACGCCGTTAATCCCTGGGCAGCGCTAAGCCGCAAGCGGCGAAGAGCGGCTACGATGCCCGGACGGCGCCTGTTACAATGGATCTGGCATGAGCGACATCCTGTTTCAATACGAGAAAGTTAACCCCACCAGTTGGGCGTATCTTTCGTCGCTGCTCATGCTCGCGCTGTTCTTTAAGTTCAACCGCGTCTTCAGCGTTCGCAACCTCGATTTGTTTTTGCTGATTCTGATCGCCCCGGGGCTGCTGCTAGTGCAGTTCAGTTTTGAGAACGAAGGACTAAAACCGGCGCTGGCGCTGCAAATGCAGGAGCTGGGGTTCGTCTGGCTGTTCGCCGTGGGCGCCCTTGTGATGCTGCGGCTGCTGGCCGACAACGCCATGGTCCGCCGGCCGCTGCTGGAGCCGAACTTGAACGCGGCCGGGTTGTCGTTCTTGGCCAGCGCGCTGTTGTTCTTCTTGATGGCCAACATCGTCACCGGGCAGATCTCGATGGCCGATACGTCGCCCGCGTTGCCCGTGGCCGACATTAAGGCCGAGCAGGCCAGCGGCCAACCCGTCGACACGTTCGAGACGGAAGGACCGGGCTTTTGGCTGTTGTACCTGCTGCCGCGGGTGTCCACGCAGACGGTGATCGCCCGCTCGGACGAAACGCCGCCCCATACCGCCGCCGAACGGCAACAGCTCCAGCAGCACGTGGGCGAAGTAACGGCCCGCGTGATGGCGATTCTGTCGCATGTGCTGATCGTCGCGGGCATCGTCGCCGTGGGGGCCTGGCACTTCGATAATCTGACGGCCGGGATTTCCGCGGCCACGATTTACCTGCTGATCCCCTACACCGCGCTGCGAACGGGCAGCGTCGAACACTGTTTGCCGGCGTCGCTGCTGGTGTGGGCCGTGGTGCTGTACCGCCGGCCGCTCGCGGCGGGGCTGCTGATCGGTCTCGCTTCGGGGACGATTTACTATCCGATTTTCTTGTTGCCGCTGTGGTGCAGTTTTTATTGGGACCGCGGCGTCAAGCGATTTTTGACGGGCGTGCTGATTGCCATCGGGGCGCTCGTGCTGACGTTATTCCTCACGACCGAAAGTCTGGACGGGTTCTTCGGGCACCTCACGCAGATGTTCGGCGTTCGGATGCCGAAGCAAGAGAATCTGCAGGGCATTTGGCGCGAAGGGTTTTGGAACCCGCTGTATCGACTACCGATCTTGATCGGGTTCTTAGTGCTGGCGATCAGCTTCGTGACCTGGCCGCCGCGGAAGCATCTGGGGACGCTCATCAGTTGCACGGCGGCGATCATGGTGGGGGCGCAGTTCTGGCACGCCCACGACGGCGGCATCTACGTGGCGTGGTATTTGCCGCTACTCTTGCTAACAATCCACCGGCCAAATCTAGAAGACCGCGTGGCGCCGGCGACGGTGGCAGAGGGCTGGTGGCAAGCGCGCCGCAAGGCTAAAGCCGCCATGTGATGCATTTAGCCCCCGGTCACTGACCGGGGGCTAATTGCGAACGCGGCGCTCATTCATCGCGCCGTGAGTTGATGCGTTGGCGCGTTTGCACGTCGACGAACCAGGCTCGCCAGGCGGGTTCGTCGTATTGGAAGTTCTGATTGCCGGATAGCCTCACGAGCGCGTCGAGCACGCGTTGGTTTTGCTTGTCGAGCCGTACGATTTGCGGGGCGTTGCCGCCGAACTGGAAGCTGCCGCCGCCGCCGTTGGGGCTGAACCCCGCGCTGATCGGCTGGCCGCCGGCGCCTTCGGGGGGGGCGGGCTGCTTGTGCGTGGTGACGAGCGCGTCGATCAGC
>JBGSYU010000540.1:0-2693 GCA_041750715.1 Lacipirellula sp. | reverse complement strand
GATCGCGACGGCATGGTCGGGGCCGAGGGCGCGGCCATCTTCGTGCTGGAAACTCGAAGCCACGCGGCGGCTCGCGGCGTCAAGCCGCTGGCGCGCATCGCCGGCTACGGCCGACGCTACGAGCCGTCTGTTGGTTCCTACAATCCGGCGGGACGCGGCATTCAACAAGCGATCCGGGCGTCGCTCCAAATGGCGGACGCCAAGCCCGCCGACATTGGCCACGTCAACGCCCACGGGCTCAGCACGGAACTCGACGACCGCATTGAAGCGGAAGCCATTCGCAGCACGCTGGGCGACGTACCGGTGACGGCGCCCAAAAGCTTCTTCGGCAACATCGGTTCCGGCAGCGGCGCGGCAGAGCTTGCGGTAAGTCTGCTCGGTTTGCAACGCGGCCTCATACCGCCGACGCTCAATTATGAGACGCCAGACCCAAAGTGCCCGGTGAACGTCGTCACGGAGCTAACGCCGTCGCGGACGCCCACGGCATTGATCCTGAGCCATCGCACGACAGGCCAGGCGGTTTCATTGCTCGTTGAAGCGGAATAGCAGGTGTCATTCTGAGCGGAGCGAAGAATTTAGCGCTGCGTCAGATCCTTCGCTTTCCTCAGGATGACTTTCGCTAGGTTATCCCCTGCGCATCGCGCGTTGAATGTCTCGCTGCATGTCGCTCTTTTTGATCGACTCGCGCTTGTCGTAGTTCTTCTTGCCCTTGCAGATGCCGAGCAATACCTTAGCGCGACCTTCCTTGAAGTACATCTTCAGCGGCACTAGCGTGAAGTTTTTCTCATACGCCTGGTTGGCGAACTTTTCGATTTCGCGACGGTGCAGCAGCAACTTTCGCCGCCGCTTCGGCTCGTGGTTCCAGGCGTTGGCGTTCTTGTATTCCTGGATGTCGCAACTCACTAGCCATACTTCGCCGCGATCCATGCGCGCGTAGGCCTCTTCGATCGACACCAGCCCGGCGCGCAGACTCTTCACCTCGCTGCCCACCAGCATGATGCCGCATTCCAGCGTATCGACAACTTCGTAATTGTGGCGGGCCTTGCGATTCTGCGCGATCGGACGTTCGTTCTTGTCGTCGTCCTTCGCGGCCGCCTTGGGTTTGCTGTTCTTAGCCGTGGCTAACGTCCTTAAAAAAGCGGAGAGCCGAACGCAGAAAGCGGAGCCAGACGCTCAGACGCTCGCGTTTAGCCTATCTGGAAGAATAGCCGCCGGAGCACCGGAAAGAAACAGGCGCGCGGGTCAGCAGACGAACTGCAAAGTCCGGAAGCTGCTCCCTCTGAGGTACTCTGAAGAGTCCGGCCAGATTCTTCGGAGTACCTCAAAATGACCGTGCGCAGGGCTTTCCAGTCTGACGTGCAGCGACGAATGTCAGGCTAGAAAGCCTGACCTGCAAATCAGTCGATAACGTGCGAAACGCCTGGAGATCCTAACAGCCCATGCGTTAGATTCGGCAGGACGACCGTGCGCGCCGCTTTTTCCGAAGCCGCTCGCCCAAAATGCTCGCGCAGGTCGACGTGCAATTGCACGCATTCGATGTAGCGCGCTCGCACCGCCGCATCCGCTTCGATCAGTTGGCTCAAACGCGTCATTTCAGCGTTATCCAACTGATCGTCGAGCATGGCCCAAATCATCGTTTCGGTTTCGTCGAGTCGCAAGTCGGCGTCTGCATGCCGGGGGTCAATTTCGACGCGATCGCTCATCTCTTCATCTCCAACTTTCGGGATTCGACCGCGACACGCCACGGCTGACTGCTAACAGTGTCTTCGGCACTTCCGTCGGGCAAATGGTATGCCCGTCTACAAAATTGACGCAATTCACGCAAGACGGGTTCGACATTAACCGACGAAAGCAGCCGATTCGGCTACGCGGCTGGCAGCCCAGGCGTCGGGGCCGGCGCCCAATCGACTGGCGCCCCTTGCAGCGCGAAGCGGCCCGGTCGTCCCGGCGCCAGCAGGCCGCAGGCGACGCACCGTCACGTCGCCGAGTACAACCGCGACTCGACTTTCCGTAATTGATCCGTCAACGCGCCGTCGATTTCCTTGGCAGCGGCCGCGGCAAATACCGTGAGGACGGGGTGGCCTGCTTGAATTTCCTCGCCTGCGCGCGGAATGTCGGCGAGTTGGCAGTCTGCGGTCGCGACCGAAGTCTGGGAGATAGCCCAGTCGAAGAACTCGGGCGTAACGACGACCTCCCGTTTGGCATAGAGAATGGCCTTGCCGTGCGTGGCGACGTTCGCCGGATCGACGGCCGGCGGCGCCGGTCGGGCGCTTTTTGATGGATCGACCGGTTCGGTCGTCGAGCCGAGACAGGCGGCGACATGTGCCGCAATCGCGGAGACGCCGGTCACCCGTTCCACGATTTCGACCGACGCCGAGTAGCGGGGATTGATCTCCAGCAGCCACGCCCGATCGTTGGTGATGACCATGTCCACCCCCACGACGCCGCGAAGCTGGAAACGGTTGCTTAGCACCTGGGCCACTTGGATCAGTTGCGCCTTCACGTCGCTACTGATGGCCAGCGGGCCGATCGAGCCGGAGTAATGCCAGGGCTTGGCGCCGCTGAGCGCATCGCCGACGAGTTGGCGCGTGACGCCCAGCAACTGGCCGCCGCCGCTGGCGCAGACGAGCACCGCTGCCGCCGAGACGCCGCCGATGAACCGCTGAAAGACGGCCCGCTCCTGCTCGGCCCGC
>JBGSYU010000539.1:0-4104 GCA_041750715.1 Lacipirellula sp. | reverse complement strand
AGGTCGCCGGCGGCCGCCGGCAAGCTTCCCGCATCGGGGGGCGGCGGCGGGGGCGGATCGGCCAGCAGGTGATCGAGCACCCACTTGCCCCGCAGCACCGGCGAGGTGCGATCCTCGAACGCCGTCACGGCTAGCACGCTGCCATGCGCCAGGATGCCGGCCCGCCGCTGCTTCGGGAGGTCGATCCGAACGAATTCGTCCGCGACTTCGTCCGCCTCTTCGCCTTCGTGAGTTTCCGACGACGGTAGCTCCATGCCGTAGTGCCGGGCCAGCCGCGCGTTGACGAAGCTGTAATCGGCCGAGAGTAGCGTCGTCAGCGGGCGGTCGTTGCGAACGACGTCGAGCAGCAGCAGGTAGGTTTCCTCGCGAAAGGCGTCGCGTAGCTCATCGTCGAACTCCGGAAACCGCTCCGCGTTCTTGTCGAGCGAGTCCAGCTTGCGAGTTTCGAGCCACTGCTCGCCGAAGTTGCGGATCAACTGATCGGATCGCGGGCTGGCGAGCATTCGCTCGATTTGCGGATCGAGCTGCTGGCGAAGCTTCCCCTCCGCGGCCAAGTTCGACAATTCTTCGTCTGGCATCGAGCTCCACAGGAAATAGCTCAGCCGCGTGGCGAATTCATACTCATTCAAATCGCGGATGCCTTCGTCGCCCTTCGCGTCAGGCTCCCCGCGGAATAGAAACTGCGGCGACGCGAGGGTCGCCTGAAGCACCAACTGCATCGCCCGCTCGTAGGAGTCGCCGCGGTCGCGCGCCGCGGCGGCAAGTTCTGTCAGGCGGTCGATCTCTGCCGCTGTCGGCGGCCGACGATACGCGCGGATCAGCAGTCGGCCGATCTGCTCGCGTAGCGGTTTCCGCCACGTTTCGCTCAGTTCCCATTGGCGCGGCCGCGGCGTCCACGAAAGCAGCCGGCGATGGCTCTCCGGCAATCGGGCTTTGAAAAACTTACCTGTCGGCCCGATCACCGACAGCGACGTCACGAACAAATTGCGGTCGCGACGCTGCGGGTCCTTCGCCCACGGCTCCCAGGTATCGTTGATCAGCTCGACGCCGATCAACTCGCGCTTGGGCTTGCTCCGAAATCGGGCGACGAACGTCTGCGGATCGGCGTAGTCGGCTTCCACGGGCACGGTGCGAATCTCATCGTCGCCGACGAAGATCCGCATCCGCGTCGGCTCGTCGCCCGCTTGCGTGGCGAACGCTTTGACGCGAATGAGGTACTCGCCCTGCTTCTCGAGATTCACCTCGGCCCAAATGCGGCCGTTGGCGTAGAGCGCCCGCGAGCCTTTGCCCGCCGCGTCGCCGCCGCGCAGCTCGCCCCAGGTGAATTCGTCTTCGGGATCGAGCACCGACTCGGGCGTGACGATGGCCTGGGCGGCGACCTCCGCCGCTGCGTGGAGGTATTTTTCCAGCAGGATCGGCGGCAGCGACAGCACGTCGCCATTGTTGTCGAACCCGAAGCCCAGCTCGTCCCGCGGAAAAATCGCGGCCGCGTCGAATTCGACGCCCACCAGATCGCGGATCGTGTTCTGATACTCGGTGCGATTGAGCCGCCGCAGCGTCACCCGACCAGGGTCTTGCGGCTCAGAGCAGTCGGGGTCCGCCAGCTCCGCGGCGAGCCACACGAGCACTGCGTCTTTCTCCGCCGCCTCCGGCTGCGCGGCATCCTCCGGCGGCATTTCGTTCGCCGTAAGTCGCTCGACCACCCGCTGCCACTGCAGCCGATGGTGCGGTACGCTCGGCGCCATCAGCAGCTTGTCGAGCGCCAGCCCCGCCTCGGCCTCGCTGCCGCTGTGGCAATCGACGCAGTAGGCCGTGACGAACGGCGCCAGCGCAGTCTCGATCGCCGGCCGCGGCTGTAGCGTTTCGCCGGGGGCGGCATGGAGAATTGCCGCGCTCCAGACAGCCGCCGCAGTCGCCGTCATCGCGAAGCGGTAGGTAGAGCCAGCGAGTGCAGCGTGCTGCTTCAAGACGTCGAATGCTCAGGGGGGCGGGGGCATCGTGGCGGGACGTTCAGTATAACCCAATTCGACGCTATCCCGCCAACGCCAGGCACGCCGCGAGCCGCAATTGTTCGATTGCGGGACCCCCATACGCACCTTAGAGTTAAGTAGGTTAATCGGAATAAACAGACCCCCCGCGCCCTCGCCGCTTGCGGCTTAGCGCCCAGCAGCAAAAACACATGACGATTCGCGACGCCTACGGCCCGAACCGCTTCGGCCTGTCCTTCGAGCTGTTTCCCCCCAAGTCTCCCGAGGGCATGACGAGCCTGTTTCAGTGCGTTGGCGAGCTGGCCAAATTCAGCCCCAGTTACATCACTTGCACCTACGGCGCGGGCGGGTCGACGCAGGATCGCACGCTGGAAGTGATCGTCGGCGTTCGCGAAAAGTACGCCGTGCCGGTGGCGACGCACCTCACCTGCGTGGGACTGACCGCGCCGGAGATTCGCGACTATCTCACGCGGGCGATTTCGCAGGGCGTTGAAAACGTCGTCGCCCTCCGCGGCGATCCGCCCCGCGGAGAAACCCAGTTCAAGCCGACTGCCGGGGGTTTTTGCTACGGCAATGAATTGGTGGCGTTCATCCGCAGCGAGTTCGCCCAGATGGGCGTTGCAGTGGGCGGCTATCCCGAGAAACACCAGGAGGCGCCCAGCCTCGACGTCGATCTGGCGAATCTCAAACGCAAGGTCGACGCCGGCGCCGACGTGGTCATCACGCAACTGTTCTACAACAACGACGACTTCTACCGTTTCCGCGACCGCTGCCAAGAGCTCGGCATCAACGTGCCGATCGTACCCGGGCTACTGCCGGTGACCAACGGCGCTCAAATCCAGCGGATCGCCGCACTGTGCGGCGCGATGCTGCCGTCGCACTTTCTCGCCGCGCTCCAGCAGCATGCCGACGACCCCGCCGCCCAGTTCGAAGCCGGTGTCGACTTCGCGATCACCCAGGCCGCCGACCTGCTGGCCAGCGACGTCCCCGGCATCCATTTCTACGTCCTCAACAAATCCGAAGCGACCCGCCGGGTGCTCACCGCGCTGCCTCGCTTCTCGGGTCGAGAGTCGAGAGTCGAAAGCTGAGGGCCGGATGATGAACGTTGGCTCTCGACCCTCGACCGTAGACGCTCGACTCTTGAATTCACATGAGTGTTGATGCTGCCACAACCGACGGCGATCTCGCGGGCCGAGAGATCGGCGATTATCGCATCCTGCGCCGCCTCGGCGCCGGCGGGATGGCCGAGGTGTATCTCGCCGAGCAGCGCTCGCTTGGCCGGCAGGTGGCGCTGAAGGTGCTACAAACCGCGCTGGCACGCGACGGCTCGTATGTGCTGCGGTTTCAGCACGAAGCCCGCGCCGCTGCGGCGCTGGTTCACGCAAATATCGTGCAGATCTACGAAGTTGGCCAAGCGGACGGCGTTCACTTCATCGCCCAAGAGTATGTCCGCGGCAAGAATTTGGGGGAGGTGCTGCGGCGCGAGGCCGCGCTCAATCCGCGGCTGGTGCTCGACGTACTCCGGCAGGTCGCGGCCGCGCTCTGCAAGGCCGGCGAGGTCGGCATCGTTCACCGCGATCTCAAACCCGAAAACATCTTGCTCAGTAGCAGCGGCGAAGTGAAGGTCGCCGACTTCGGGCTGGCCCGCATGGAGAGCGTCGACGCCAAGACGCTCACGCAGGTCGGCGTCGCCATGGGAACGCCGCTCTACATGAGCCCGGAGCAAATTGAAGGCCGGCCCGTCGACGCCCGCAGCGACATCTATTCGCTCGGCATCACCTGCTACCACCTGCTCGCCGGCACGCCCCCCCACTCCGGCGAGACTGCTTTAGCAGTGGCGCTGCAGCACCTCAACACGCCGCCCCGCCCCTTAGAAAACATCCGCAGCGACCTGCCCAGCGCGCTGGCCCGCACAGTTCACCGCATGATTGCCAAGCGTCCCGAGCAGCGCTACCAGAGCGCCGGCGAACTGCTCGTCGACCTCCGCGCCCTCGCGTCGCAGGCCGCGGTCGAAGGTTGGGGCGAAGGCCCCGAGGGCTGGACGCTGGCCGACTGGATCGCCACCACCGATTCCCGCAGCCGCGCCGCCACCGAGCTCGGCCGCCTCATGCAACGA
>JBGSYU010000538.1:0-2846 GCA_041750715.1 Lacipirellula sp. | reverse complement strand
GCCCAAGGCCGCCAGCGCCGCAGCGCCGCCCGACGCGGCCCCCAGCAGCCCCACGAACGGAATGCACACCGCAATCGTCCGCACGCCGCTATAGCTGTTCTGCATCGCCCGGCGATCCGCATCCGCCAGCAGCGGCAACTGCCCGGGAAGCGCATCGGCCGTCCCAATTTGATTCACATACTCCAGCGTTGCCCGCAGCCGGCTCACCAGATACCGATCTTGCAGCGATCGCGGGCATGCATCGAGCTCGCCAAGCAGTCGATGCACGTCATCGGGCGTCTGCCCATCGGCCGGCGGCGCCGACAGCGAGCAGCGATCGAGCGCCCCGAATTGCACGACAAGCCCGAACAGCTTCAGCACGAGCGCCGCCGCGGCCACGAAAAAGAGCAGGCTGATCGCCGCCTTGATTTGGGCGCCATCGCCGGCGAACCACTGGACGAGATAGCTGCCGGGCTCCAGGTTCCGGACCACCGTCACCTGAAACGCAAAGCACGCTATACCGCCCCAGAGGGCCGGTTGCCGCAGTAGCCACTCACAAAATGCGGTGATTCGAGACACGGCTTCACTCCCCTCGTGGTTCGCAGATTGCCGACCTAATTCCCCCTCCCTCGAAGGAAGGGGCTAGGGGAGGGATTTAATCGCCTCGATTACTCCCGCACCGGCATGTAGTCCCTCCCATACAATCGGCCCAATCGTCAAAATCAAACCAGTCGTTTCCGCAGAAATTTGCAGCCGGGGTCAAAAACTGTAGCTGGGGTTTATGACCCCGGCGGCGTAGGGACCATGCTTGCTGTGCCGCCGGTCTTAAAGAGGCCAGCTACATCGATCCATTTAGCCCCGCCGCTTGCGGCGGTAAGCCCTCGCCCGCGTCAGCCTCGGCGCAATCCGCAAAGATTGCCAAAGCGCCCCGCCCGAATTGGCCGATAACTCTTTGGTCGCAAGACGCCGCTGACATGCCGTCAGCCGAGGGGGGACTTCAAAACCGCACGAGAATCGCGCGTCCACATCACGCCAGCGAGCACAACGCGCCGCGGCGGAGCTACGATTCATCCCAGGGGGGACGACAGCCCGGACTCGGCCACGCGCCGACCGGGCTGTTGTTGTTTGGTCAAGTCCGTCGCCCCCCAGAGGAGAGGAGGTTAGGTGAGGGGCTGCACAAGTGAATCTCGTCTCTTTGAGACTTAGGCGATCATCGGGAATCCCTCCCCTAGCCCCTCCCTTCAAGGGAGGGGGTCGCTCACGCCGCCTTGCGTCCATCTCCGCTAGGGTGCCGCGCCGTCAGCAAATGAATGGCCCCCGTGAGCCCGTGCAGCGCATCCTCAATCTGCCGCGTCTCATGAATCACGCGCAAATTCTCCGACAGCGTCGATTGCAGCTCCACCAGCCGCCCCTCGCCGCGCGAGATGCCGTGCAGCGTCTCGATGATGCCGCCGAAATCTTCGCCGATCGCCACGGCCTGCTGGAGCGTCTTCTGGATGTGGCCCATGAACTTCTCCTGCCGCTGGTCGATCAGGTCGACTAACTGCCGCAGCCGTTCTTCGCGGACCGCGTCGTAGGTCTCATGCCGAGTGTTTAGCACGTCGAGCGCCTGCGTCCACGCGCCGGCCTCGTGCTGCTGCCGCTGGTCGAACCGCGTGAGAATCGCGCCAATCGCCTCGCTCCACGTCGCCGTCTGGGCGCTCAGGTTCTCGGCGATCAGTTGCAAGGACTGGTCGTTGGCCTGCTTAACCACTCGCAAGAACGGCGAAAGGTCGGAGTTTTTGGTCTCGAACCGATTGAGCAGGTCGTTTTCCGTCGTGCGGTCGACCGACTGGATAATCGTCCGTTCGATCCACTCGCACACGAATTGCGCGAACATCATGCACATGGCCGACGCCAGCGCTACGGTCGTCGCATTGAACGCCTTGCCCATCTCGCTGACCACCACGCCCAGTTGCTCGCTCATCTGGTCGAGCGTGATGCCGTTGAGCGCACTGCCGAAGTGAACCACCGTGCCCAAGAAGCCCAGCACCGGCGTAATCCGCACGCAGAACCGCACCAGCGTAAAGCTGCTGTGCGTGCGGTCGTGATCTTTGTGGCTCAGCGACTGCAAATAATCGCGGTATTGATCGTCGCACCCGTTCTGGACGACGTACTCCAGCCCCGCGGCGAGCCGTTTTCCGATTCGCGAATCGCGGAGCCGTCGCGGCTGGTTTTGCACCGTTTCGAGCATCGCCGCGGCGTGGGTCGCCGGCTCGCGGCCAGCCGTTGGTTCGGGAAACCACTGGTGGCGCAGGGAGAGCACCTCGCGCGGATAGCTTAGCAGCTTGCCCAGCACGTCGATCATGCCCCAGAACGACAGGGCCACCACGACATACTCGACCAAATGCTCGGTCGTGTACCGATGCAGCATCGAGCCTTGCATCCCCGGGCTGTGAATGATCGCGTAGAAGATAGCCGTGCAAACGGCGCCCAACAAAAACGAGGCGTCGAGCAAAGCCAACAGTGGATTCTTGCGGCTACGGGGCATGGCGTTCGTGTCGTTGATTTAGTGCTAACTTGGAATCGGACCGGGGAGGGCAAGGCTCCCGCCGAGCCGCGCCGTCGCCGAAACGGCTCAGCGCGCGAGCTAACGGCGCGGCAGCGTATATAAACGCCCGGCAAAAAGTCCACAACAGGGACCTGCCGCCCCGATTCTTCCCGAACGACCCAGCTTGCCCTTCATCGCCGGTTCGACGGACTCTTAGAGCCGCTTCACCATCCGCACATGCTTGACCTTGCCGAATAGCGTCGGCCCAGTGCCCGCCACATCGTACCCAAACCGTCGATAGAACCCCGCCGCCTCGTCTCGCGCGTTCAGCACAATG
>JBGSYU010000537.1:0-11719 GCA_041750715.1 Lacipirellula sp. | reverse complement strand
TACCAGCATCCGGCAACCGCAATCGTCCTGCCCGTTCAGATCAGCCCGGCAAAAAGTCTACGGGCTGGGCTACCACTTGCTGGTCGTCGTTTATGAGAAGACGGACGATCCGGTCGCACAAATAGGGACGCTAAACGTCCGCCATGTCATCTACATCGACAAGGCTTGCACCGGAGACTTTCAGACGACTTCTGGCATTCAGAGCATCCTGGACAACCAAGGCAACATCGACGACTTGCTTGGATTTACGGCCGAACGATCTCTACCGCTCGACGACATTCAAGCGCAGACACTTGCGGAGGAAATACTTGTCAATCGACCGCAGCTTGGCTACCTGACGGTCTCCAACGCACTTCAATGGCGGCTCCAGTACCGCCGAATCATTGAATTTGCGGGTAGGGTTCCTGGTATCGAGCGCGTCCTATGACCAAAGAAGAGAAAGCAGAATTCGGCGATTTCCAGACCCCCCAGCGGTTGGCGAATGACATCTGTCGATATCTCG
This sequence comes from Lacipirellula sp., assembly GCA_041750715.1. Classification (GTDB taxonomy): domain Bacteria; phylum Planctomycetota; class Planctomycetia; order Pirellulales; family Lacipirellulaceae; genus Lacipirellula. The sequence goes on along the minus strand of JBGSYU010000537.1, from coordinate 11,217 downwards.
CCAGTCGCGGCGTTTCTCCCGCGTCAATCATTGAACCGACCTGCGGTGAGGGCTCTATCCTCACTTCTGCCGCGAACTTTTTCCCGCAGGCGCAGGACGTATTGGGGTTTGAAATCAACGCCAAGTATGTCTCGAAATGTCGTCAAGCCGTGACCGACGCTGGAGCGGCCGAGCGGTGCCGGGCGACAGCGGCCGACTTTTTTGAAGTGGATTGGCCAGCCGTACTTTCGGAACTGCCCGATCCAGTTCTGATAGTTGGCAATCCGCCTTGGGTGACGAATGCCGCGCTCGGCAGTCTCGGCAGTTCCAATCTACCGGCGAAGTCTAATTTCAAAGGACACAAGGGACTCGATGCGATCACCGGTAAGAGCAATTTTGATATCTCCGAATGGATGCTGCTGCGTCTTCTAGAATGGCTCGACGGTCGTAACGCGACGCTGGCCATGCTTTGCAAAACGGTGGTTGCACGCAAGGTGTTACAGCACGCTTGGAAGCGAGATCTCCAAATCCGACGCGCGGAGATTCATCGTATCGACGCCGCCGGCGACTTCAACGCCGCCGTCGATGCGTGTCTGCTCCACTGCGATTTGCAACCGGAGGTGCGAACTAAGGATTGCCATGTCTTTGAGACACTAAACGCATCTAGCGCGCGTCAAACATTTGGTTATCACGATGGCAAGTTGGTATCCGATCTCGACGCGTACAGCCGCTGGCAGCACTTGCTTGGCAAGTCACCTTACCGCTGGCGTTCTGGGGTCAAGCACGATTGCTCCAAAGTGATGGAGCTGAGCGAGACAGACCACGGACTTCAGAACGGATTCGGTGAAGTCGTTGACGTCGAACGGACGTGCCTTTATCCCATGCTGAAGAGTTCTGAATTGGCCAACGGGAGAACCAAACAACCGCGTCGATGGATGGTCGTAACTCAGCAGCAAATGGGCCAGGAAACAGTGCTCCTTGAAAGGCATGCTCCCAAGACTTGGCGATATTTAATTTCTCATGCCGCAGATTTAGATAGTCGAGGCAGCTCGATTTACCGTAATCGCCCACGATTCTCCGTGTTTGGCATCGGCGGTTATTCATTCGCTCCTTGGAAGGTTGCGATTTCGGGTTTTTATAAGTCGCTCAATTTCGCCCCCGTCGGGCCGTATCAGGAAAAGCCAATTGTTCTCGACGATACCGGTTACTTGCTCGCCTGCGAGAGTCAGGATGAGGCGGAATTCCTCTACAAGCTGTTGGCCAGCGAACCCGCGCAAGGGTTCTATTCGTCCCTAATCTTTTGGGACGCGAAACGCCCGATAACTACGGAGCTACTCTCGGCGCTTAGCCTGGTTAGGCTGGCAGAGGAACTAGGTCGAAGCAGCGAGTTCGAGCGATACTGCGGTCTCAATCCTTGGGCGGCAAAGCAAATCGCTGGCGACACGCAATCGACTCTGTTTAAGAATTAATTCGTAGGGCGAGTGCTTTCACATCCACCTTTACCCCGGTCACTTCCGAGCCGGCGCCGATTCCGTGTCCCGTTCGCACCGAAAACAACGGGCGCAATGAGCGCCTCCCGAGAGCCTTTTCGCTCACCCGCTTTTTAGCTACAGTCTAAAGCCTATAGCCTACGTTTTTCCTGCTGAAAGTGGCCACCCCATCCGCTAGGCTGAATCCCAAGCTGCGCCCCCCTGGCCCCGCCGCACAAACGGCTCGCCAAGAACCCCTCAGCCGCCGCCCGCGCCAAGCCGCCGCAGCCAACCGCTCTTTGAAAACTCGATCGCCCTGCTCCAGCGACCGTTAGCCGCGACCCGGCAGGGGAGCGCGCAGCACGCCACGCCTACCTCGCCGCGCTACCAATACGCGCAAACCCAAGAAATCGCGGCATCAACCCTTCGACCTTGCGACTTGCGACCCTTCGTCAACGGGACAAAAGGGACAAAACTCCACCCAAGTTTGTCGCCTCAAAATCTGTCGCGAACTCGAGTTTTCCCGAGTCGTTCGTCCCGCTGGGCGCGCAACGCCCCCGACTTTTGTCGCCAAAAATCGAGTTACCAAAAAAGGGACGAAACACGCGCAAAAAACTGGCGGAACGTCGCGGCGTCGCGAACTAAATCAGAAATTCAGGCAGCACGGCGGCCACCTCGCGCTCAATCGTTGCCACGACTTCGGAGTCTACGCCGTTTACATGCCAGCCGTTGCGGTACGCTGGACTCACGCGAACGTAGCGCACGTCTTCCGCAATCGCGCGGTCGTGCGACTCTTCGATATACGGTTCGAAGCGATACGGCGAGCGGCGGCCGCGGTAACGGCCTTCTACCAGCGCCGGCGGCGCTGCCGCATAGCGGCGGCGCGGGTAGGCCCCTTGAGGGTACGCAGGGTGGGCGGACGGTCCGTCGAGGGCCCATTGCAGCAGAACGCCGCGGACCACCGTGAGCGACATGCCGCCGGTGCGTTCCTGGCACTCCCACATGGCTTCGCGCCAGCGGGACTCATCGCGGGTGAGCTCGATGGTTTCGTGGCCCGCGTCGGTCAGTCGCACGCAGGGGACGCCGCCGGTGGTGCGGTCGATTTCCTTTAGTAGGCCGGCGTCGATGAGCAGCCGCAGGTGGTAGCGGAGGCGCTCCTCGGCCTCGTGATTCGCACCCCCCGGACGGAGGACGCTCACCGAGCAATCGGCGCCGCGGTTTTCAATGTCCAAGAGCAGTTGACGGGCCAAGTCGATATCACGCTTCATGACGGCAGTCCCTTGCGCTAAAAAGCGGGCGTTGAGCGGGTGGCGCCGGCGCTCCGGCCAGCGCGAATGGAAGAATGTGGCCAAGTCGGGCGAGGAGGTCAAGATCGAATTGGCGGCGCCGTGACACGCTAGCAGCGACCGGTGGGCGTTAGAGCGCATGCGAGATCCGTGTGCGGCCGTCATCCTGAGCGCAGCGAAGTATCTAGCGGGATTCTAGATTCTTCGCTACGCTCAGAATGACCTGCTCCCGCTAAGCTTAACCAAGATGCGCACTAGCCGCATACGGAGCTATGAAACGAGTCGCTCGAAATCGGACTCACTGATGACGGGCACGCCCAGCTTTTCAGCCTTCTCAAGCTTGCTCCCTGCCTCGGCGCCGGCGACGAGATACGCCGTCTTCTTCGAAACGCTGCTGCCGGCTTTGCCGCCGTGCTGTTCGATGAGGGCGTGGATTTCTTCACGAGTGATTTTTTCAAGCGTGCCGGTGACGACGACGGTTTTTCCCGCCAGCACGCCGACGGCGGCCCGGGGTTTCTTAGGGGCGGTCAGGTCGACGCCCGCGGCGCGAAGGCGTTCGATGGCGTGCTGGCCGGCTTCGCTGTGGAGGAAGTTGTACACGCTTTCGGCGATCGCCGTGCCAACTTCTTCGACGTTGCTCAACTCTTCAAGCGGCGCGGCTAGCAGTTCGTCCATCGAACCGAAGTAACCCGCCAGCGTTGCGGCGACGCGGGCGCCGACGTGGCGAATGGAGAGGGCGTTCAGCAAGCGCGCCAAGCCGCGCGACTTGCTACCCGCGATGTTCGCGATCAAGTTCCGAGCGGACTTGGCGCCCATGCGGTCGAGTTGCGTCAGCCGCTCTTCAGTGAGGTCGTAGAGATCGGCCACCTCGCGCACCAGCCCTTCGTCGACGAGCTGGTAGGCGAGCTTTTCGCCAAGCCCTTCGATATCCATCGCCGAACGGCCGGCGAAGTAGAGCAGCCGTTGGCCGAGCTGCGCGGGGCACGCGGGGTTGAGGCAGCGAATGAAGACGCCGCCATCGTCCTTTTCGAGCGTGCTGCCGCACGCGGGGCAATGCGTGGGATACGCGAACGGCGGAAGCTCTTCCGGCCGAAGATGTTTTTCAACGCGAACCAGGTGCGGGATGATCTTGCCCGCTTTCTCCACCACGACCGTATCGCCGATGCGCACATCCTTGCGGGCGATTTCCTCCGGGTTGTGCAGACTCATCCGGCTGACGGTGGTGCCGGCGATTTGGACCGGTTCGAGGTCGGCGGTGGGCGTGAGGGCGCCGCTCTTGCCGACGGTGATGAAGATATTGTTGACGCGCGTCACAGCTTCGTATTTCTCGAATTTGTAGGCCACCAGCCACCGCGGCGATTTGCTGGTGGCGCCGAGCCGCTGGCGCTGGTCGAAGCGATCGACCTTGAGCACGAGGCCGTCGCATTCGAAGTCGAACTCGTGAAGCCGCTCGATGATCGACTCGCAATGGGCCACGGCGGCGTCGAAGTTCTCGAAATGCGCGACCAGCGGCGTCGCCGGGATGCCCCAACTGCCGGCGAGGCGCAGAAACTCGCGATGCGTGGCCGCCGGCAGGCCTTCCGAGTAACCGACGCCGTGACAGAAGAACCGCAGTCGCGATTGGGCGGCGAGCCGCGGGTCGAGCAGCCGGATGGCGCCGGCGGCCGTGTTGCGGGTGTTGGCGTAGAGCTTTTGGCCCGCCTCCTGTCGCAGGGCGTTGATGTCGGCCAGATCGGTGTTGGTCATGTAGACTTCGCCGCGGACCTCGATCGCCCGGGGAATGTCGTCGCCGTCCAACCGCAGCGGGACGCCGGCGACGGTGCGGAGATTGTGCGTTACGTCGTCGCCCGTTTGCCCGTCGCCGCGGGTGGCGCCGCGAAGAAGCAGGCAGTTCTCATAGGTGATTGCCACCGCGACGCCATCAATTTTCAGTTCGACGATCCAGGCGATTTCCTCGCCTGGAAGCAGCTTGCTCGTTCGTTCGCCGAAGCGTTTCAGCTCCTCGACGCTGTAGGTGTTGTCCATCGACATCATCGGGATGCGATGGAGTACGGGCGTTAGATCTTCGAGCGGCTCTCCGCCGACTCGCTGGGTGGGGCTGTCGAGGGTAACGAGCTGGGGGTGGGCGGCTTCGAGAACTTGCAGTTGCTGGAGAAGGCGGTCGAAGTCGAGATCGCTGATCGTGGGAGAGGCATCGACGTAATAACGACGGTTGTGCGCGCGGATGTCCGCTCGGAGCGATTCGATTTCTCGTTCGACGTTTTTCGCCATGCCGAAGATTTAACCACAGAGAGCACAGAGGATACAGAGAGAAAAATCAGACGAAAGAGACGTTGGGCATTCCCCCCTCTTTTACTCCGTGACCTCCGTGACCTCTGTGATCTCTGTGATCTCTGTGGTAAATCCGAGCTATGGCCGAGCCGGTTCGAGGCCGCATTCGGGGACGACGGTCACCTTTTTATCGGTGGCCGAATTGGGAATGAGGCACAGCATTTTGAAGGGAGTGCTGCCGGTGTTGCGGAATTGGTGCGTGTCGTTCGAGGCGACCAAGACGACGTCGCCGGGGCGCAGCGGGCGCTCGAGGCCGCCGTCGACGATGGCGCCTTCGCCGGCGAGCACGTAGATTTCATGCTCGTATGGATGGAAGTGGTGCGGCGTGTGTCCGCCGGGTTCCAGCTCGAACTCGCGCATGGCGAAGTTGGGAGCGCGGTCCCCCTCGCCCAGCAGCCACCGAACGCGGCAGCCGGCGGCGCCTTCCATCGTGACGTCCGCTTGGGGGACTTCTTGGGTGTGTTTGATTCGCATTGGATTCGCTCCTTCGCCGAGGGGACTAGGGCTTAACTTGCGAGAGTCGGTCAAACTCGTCGCGCTCGTTTTCGGATTTATCCCACCAGCGGTCAGTGGCGATGGCCCCCACCGTCAGCACCGCGAGCACCGCCAGTTCGACGAGCAGAGCCGTATTGCCATACGCACGGAGCCATTGAAACAGCGGGTGGCCCAGGTGCCGGCCAGCCTCCGCCCGCACGGCGTTGACCGCTTGAAATGCCATATAGCCATAAGCGAACGCGGTTACCACGAACACCAGGCCCGTGGGAATGAGCAGGACGTAGAACGGGTTGAAGGACTTTTGGGCGGACACGGTTTACTTGAGCGCCTCGTCGATGCCGTCGATCATCTCGGCGATGTCGCGAGATGCATGAAACACTCGAAGCAAGCGAACGCCTTCAGGAATTGGACGAAAGATGATCACGTGACTTCCGGACGTAAGTCGACGCAACCCCGGCGCAAGAGCGTCGATAGCCTCGCCAATCATGGGATTTCTGCCCATCGCCGCAAAGCAAGTGTTCAGCCGTTGAATGGTGCGATCGGCCGCCGGTGCGTTTCTTTCAGCGACGTAGACCCAAATCTGCAGCAGATCGACCCTAGCGCGGCGGGTACGTTGGACCGCGCTCATTCCTTAGGTTGACTCTGCCGCAGAGCGAGGATGCGTCGCCCCTCACGCTTAATCTCTTCCATGTCCAACGGCCCGTAATCGCCACGAGCCTCATCGTCCAAGGCCTCTTGAAGCCCACGTCGGATGAAGTCATCGTCGATCGGACAAAAGTCTGTTTCTTCGATCAGCAAGTAAACTTTCTGGTTTTCATCGTCCCAGATTTGTAATGGCTGACCGTCCTGGGCCTGAAGGGCGGTACGCAATTCCGGCGGTAGAGAAATGTGTGATGCGTCCATAGGCGAAGTATACCACGAGACTGGCTTGTAAGGCCATTTCAGCGACTCGCCATGCCGTCAACCCTACCGCCGATTTGTCTATCACCACGCCGTTAGGACACCCGGTTCGCCTCACCCCGGCTGGCGGGTCAAGCGGGAGGTTCGGGGCGACTATTCACGAGCGACAGCCCAGCCGCCAATAGCCCTGTCGCCACGATGGCTATTACCGCAGCAGCAGCCAGTTGATCCCACGGCGGTATGTGCAAGCCCTCCGGCCAACCGACGATGAACACTGGGTAAAAGTATATGGCGGCGACCCAAGCATAAAGCACGGCGGACACCAAAAACGCAATGCAGGCCAAGGCGAATCTCATCCCCGCAGTATATCCACTGGCGGGCTGCCACCCAACTGTTAGGACACTACCCAGCCGTTCCGCCGGTGGCGGCGCTTGGCGGCGGCGCGGTACACTATGCGGTTTCTGCGCTGCGCAGTCGCGACGACAGGGAGGGAGTGACCGCGTGCTCACGAATGGTTCGCCGCCGACAATCCGACTTCGCGGGGTGGCGGTCCACAATCTTAAGGCCGTGGACCTCGACCTGCCCCATCGGCAATGGATCGCCTTCTGCGGCGTGAGCGGCAGCGGCAAGACGAGCCTGGCCCTCGACACGCTGTATGCCGAGGGGCAGCGGCGGTATGTCGAAAGTTTCTCGACGTACACGCGGCAGTTTCTCGAGCAACTCGACAAGCCGGCGGCGGAAAGCATTGAGGGGATTCCCCCATCGGTCGCGGTGACGCGGAAGAACGTGAGCCGGTCGAGTCGCGCGACCGTGGGCAGCGCGACGCAGGTGAACGAGCATCTGCAATTGCTGTTCGCGCGGATTGGAGACGTCATTTGCTACCAGTGCGGTCAGCGGGTTGAGCGCGACTCGGCGGAGTCGGCGGCGGACGAACTGATGCGGCTGCCGGCGGGCGCGCGGCTGATGCTTGGGTTCACATCCGTGCGTGGCGCCGAGCGAAATGAGATCGAGTGGTTGAGCGATCTGTCCGCGTTAGGATATCGGCGATGCGCAATTGCGGATCGAACGGAGGAAGTGTCGCCGGCGCTGGCGGCGCGGCTGGGCGATGCACGCGAACTGGATGTTGTCGTCGATCGGTTGACGATGCAGCCGCAAGCCGCATCGCGGTTGCGGGAGTCGTTGGAGAACTCGCTGGAAGCGGGTCGCGGCGCGGCGGTAGTTTGGGTGGAACATAACAATCCCCCTCCCTTGCAGGGAGGGGTTAGGGGAGGATCGGGTGACGGTTCCATCTCTCTTGAGTCTGCACTATCAAACGAACAACCCCTCACCCAGCCTCTCCCCTCGGGGGAGAGGGGGCAGACGATCGACGACCGCCCATGGCGCCGCCGCACGTTCAGTCGCCGCCTGCGTTGCGAAACCTGCGGCATCCAGTACCCCGACGTCGAACCGCAACTCTTAAATTACAACAACCCGCTCGGCGCCTGTCCGGCGTGCGAAGGGTTCGGCAATGTGATCGACGTCGACATGCAGCGGGTCGTGCCGAATCCGGAGAAGTCGATTCGCGAAGGAGCCATCGCGGCGTGGAATACGCCAGCGTACGCGCATGAGTTGGAGGAATTGCTCGCCCTGGCGCCAAGCTACGCACTGCCGCTCGACGTGCCATTTCGCGAATTGACCGCGGACCATCTGCGATTGATCCGTGAGGGGGTGCCGGAACGGAAGTTTGGGGGCCTAGTTGGTTTCTTTGCATGGCTTGAGCGCCGCAAGTACAAGATGCACATCCGCGTCTTCTTGAGCCGCTGGCGGACTTACCATCCATGCATGGCATGCGGCGGCGCCCGGCTGAAACCCGAAGCCCTGTCGGTGCGAATTTCCGGGCTTAATATCGCGGAGATTCTGGCGCTGCGAGTCCAGGATGCGCTCTCGTGGCTACGCGGTCTCCCGCTCACGGATTGGCAGCGGCATGTAGGCCAGCTGTTGGTGGACCAGGTGGCATCGCGGCTCCAGTATCTCGAAAGCGTAGGCGTCGGGCACTTAGCGATCGAGCGACCGTTGCGCACTCTCAGCGGCGGCGAGGCGCAGCGGGTCGCGTTGACCGCGGCGCTCGGCTCGAATCTCACCGGCATGCTCTACGTGCTCGACGAGCCGTCGGCCGGATTACACCCTGCCGATTTGCCGCGGCTGGTCGATTCGGTGCGCGGCTTACGCGACCGCGGCAACACGGTGGTGGTGGTCGAGCATGAGCCTTCGCTCATCATGGCGGCCGATCGCGTCGTGGAGTTAGGGCCAGGGGCAGGAGCGTTTGGCGGCAAGCTAATCTTCGAGGGTTCGCCCGCGATGATGCTCGACAGTCCGGCAAGTCGTACCGGCGATTGGATCGCCGGCCGCCGGCTCGGGGCGGATCGCGGCGAGCGGCGGCCAACGAGCCATGGCTGGCTGCGACTGGTCGGCGCGCGCGGCAACAACCTTCAGAACGTCTCGGTCGAATTTCCGTTGGGCGTCCTCTGTGTGGTGACGGGGGTCAGCGGCGCCGGGAAGAGCACGCTCGTGCAGCAGACGCTTTTTCCGGCGGTCGCTCAGCGGCTACGCCTGGAAACGGACAAGCCGGCCGACTACGACGATCTGCTGGGCGTCGGTCAAATCGAAGATGCGCTGCGGGTCGATCAAAGCCCCATCGGCCGGACGCCGCGATCGAATCCGGTGACGTATGTGAAAGCCTTCGACCCGATCCGCACGCTGTTCGCCGAGACGACCGATGCTAAAGCGCGGTCGTTTAAGGCGGGGCACTTCAGCTTCAACGCTGAAGGAGGCCGCTGCGAGGCGTGCCAGGGCGATGGGTTTAAGCGCATCGACATGCGGTTCATGGCCGACGTGTATATGCGGTGTCCCGAGTGTCACGGCGCCCGATATCGCCGCGAGGTGCTGGAGGTGAAATATCGCGGGCTGAGCATTGCCGAGGTCCTCGACCTGTCGGTCCGCGAAGCGTTTAATTTCTTTCGCGGGCATAAGAAGATTCTCGCGCGGCTGAAGTGCTTGATCGACGTGGGGCTCGACTATCTGCGACTTGGCCAGCCGGCCAATACGCTGTCCGGCGGCGAGTCGCAGCGGCTCAAGCTGGCCAACTACGTGTCGGCGGCGCGGCGCGGTCGGACGCTATTCGTGCTCGACGAGCCGACGACGGGGCTGCACCCCTCGGACGTACTGCAGCTCGTAGACTGTTTCGATTCACTCATCATTATGGGGCATTCGCTGATCGTCGTGGAGCACAACCTTCAGATGATGCGGGCCGCCGATCACATTATCGACCTGGGGCCCGGTCCCGCGGAGGCGGGCGGGCGGCTCATCGCCGAGGGAACGCCGGAGAAGGTGGCGGCGAACCCCGCGTCGATCACCGGGCGCTTTTTGGCGGAGGAGTTGGCACGAGTCTTGGTCAAACCCGAGGAGGACGAGGAGTTGCCGCCGAGCGCCTCATGAAGGATTGGACTCATGGACCACGACCAAATCAAAGTTGAAGTGCGGGACGCCACCGATTCCAGTGCGCTCGTAACCCTCGACTGTCCCGATGCGGAATCGGCGGTGCGATTCGGGAGCGACCTGCACGGCCCTCGTTGTGCGTTCGCCCGGACGCTGCCAAGCGTCGTTGCGGCGCAAGTCTCTCGCGACGGGCGAGGCGTCGAGTTCTTGGTGACGCAGCCGTGCTATTGGACGCCGTCGCTGCCGTTTCTTTACGACCTGCGATTGCGATCGCAAGACGCCCAGGAAACGGTTCGTGAATTGGATCGGTCCCTCGGGTTGCGGCGACTCCTGGCGCACGGGCGCGATTTGCGGCTCAATGGCGAGCGGATTGTGCTGCGCGGCGCCTGTTGTGAGCAGCTTGAGTCGAGCCGATTGGCCGAAGCCCGCGCGGCGGAAACGGCGATCCTAACGCGATTCCCGAATGACGAGCTGTATGACGCCGCCGCAACTACTGGCGTTTTCTTGGTTGCGGATGTAGCGGAGGACTCAGGCGACCTGCTGAGCACCTTTCGCGAACTGTCTTGGCAGCCCGCGGTGGCGCTGGTGTTATTGAATCGGGATCAAATCGCTGAGGATCACGCACGAGCAGGACGGCGAATGAATTTGCTCTTGGCACAACGCATCCGCTTGGGCGAAACGGCGAAAGAATCAGATGTAGCGGCGGCAGCCGACGTCATCGCCGTCGAACTCGATGACCGCGATCGACGGCCGGCGTGGATGGCGCGGGCAACGAAGCCCGTGATTGCGATCCGGCGCGCAGAGGTTTACGCTGACTTGTATGAAGCACGGGCGGCGTGCGATCGGCTGCAGGCGGAGTTGGCGCCGGAATTTAACCTGGCGGGGTATTTCGTGTGAGCGTCGCGTAATGGACGATGGACGCCGTATGGACTGGTCGCTTAAGCGACCAGTCCGAAGCGCGTTTGGGATAATCCTTGATGACCGTGGACAATGAACAACTCGATCGGTACCGGCGCCAGACGCGGTTTGCACCGCTTGGCGAAGTGGGCCAGCGGCGGCTCCTCGCGGCGCGGGTGCTCGTGTGCGGCTGCGGGGCGCTGGGAAGCGTCGCCGCGGATTTGCTAGTTCGCGCGGGCGTGGGATTCGTCCGCATCGTCGATCGCGATTTTCTCGAAGCGGACAACCTGCATCGGCAGGTATTGTTCGATGAGCGAGACGTAGCCGAGGAGCTGCCGAAGGCCGTGGCCGCCGCACGGCGGCTTCGTGTAATAAATTCGGCCAGA
>JBGSYU010000536.1:0-11501 GCA_041750715.1 Lacipirellula sp. | reverse complement strand
CATGCGCATCGCCATCGGCAGCGACCATCGCGGATACCACCTCAAAGAGCAGCTCATCGCCATGCTGCGCTCCAAGGGCCACGAAGTCGACGACGACGGCGCTAATGGCACCGAAAGCGTCGACTACCCCGACTTCGCCGCCCTAGTTGCCAAGAAGGTCAGCCAGGGCGCCGTCGAGCGCGGCATCCTCATCTGCGGCACCGGCATCGGCATGGCCATCGCCGCCAACAAATTCCCCGGCGTGCGCGCCGCCCCTTGCAACGACGAAGTCACCGCCGAAATCAGCCGCCGCCACAACGACCTCAACGTGCTGTGCCTCTCCGCCGACATGCTCAGCCCCCGCACCGCCGAACGCATGGTTGAAATCTGGGTCGCCACCCCCTTCGAAGGCGGTAGGCATGAGCGGCGGGTGGAGAAGATTCATCAGCTTGAGCAGTTTAAGCCGTAGCTCGTTGCAGGGACTACTCCTTGAAAACGACGGAGTATTTTCGGCACACCAGGACGCGACCGGACCGCGCTCGTATACTGGATGAGTGGATCATCGCCGCCGTCCGGCATCCCATTCGCGAACGACGGCAGTCTGATGGCCGTATCCGCCGCTGGACGTACGTCGAGTCGGAAGCGAAATACCTGCGGGTCATCCTGCTGGAAGACGGCGAAACAATCCATAACGCCTTTTTCGATCGTGACTTCAGACCATGAACATCAAATACTTTCGCGGCACCGACACGGCGTTGCTCGAATTCTCCGATCGACCGGTCGATGAGACGCGCGAGATCACTGAAAATATCTACGTCGATCTCGACAAGAACGGCAACCTCGTCAGCATGACCATTGAACATGCGCAGCAGGCCGCCAACTTGCCGAGCGTCGTCGTCGAAGAATTCGAGCAAGGCGTGGCCTGAGGCGCCCAAGATTGACAGCCCCCGCAGTTGACTTCAACGTTCTCTGCCATTGCAGGATGTCGCCTAACGAGAAGTACCCTACGTCCGAAATTGGCCGCGGACTGCGCGGCGATCGACGATATGCCGCACTCGGCGTGAGTTTGCTTGCAGTCGCCGCGGACCTGTGGGTGGTATGGCTGGATCGCTTTCCGGAGAGCCTTGACGGCCGCTGGGCGATCGCGCTCGTCGCGATCATTTCACAGTTGTGCCTTGCACGAGGCGATTTGCCCTCGTTCGGCTTGACGCCGCCGGCAGGAGGCTGGTTACGCTGGGCAAGAATTGCCGCGTATCTCGCTCTGGGGGCCATCGCCTGCCTAACGGCGGCCGCACTCGTATGGAAGGCGATGGGACGTCCGCTGCCCATGCCCAAGCATACCGTTGAACCTGCCCAGATCTGGTCGTCATTCTTCCGCATGTGTGTGTTTGCACCATTGCTGGAGGAAGCGATTTATCGCGCCGTGTTGAGTACGGGCGTGGCGGCCGCGCTTGGCCCCGGTTGGGCCATCGCCCTCAGCGGTTTCTCGTTTGCCCTGTTGCACGTTGCGTACGGCGTTCCCAGTCTCGAAAATCTTTTCGGCGGGTTTATCCTGGCGTGGGCCTACCTTCGCAGCGGCTCCCTTTACGTTCCACTTGCCTACCACGCCGTTGGAAATCTGATCGTCCTGCTAGTTCAGATTGGAGCGTGGTATTCGTTCGGCAGCCAAGGCTAAAAAACGCCGGTGGCTGAAGGCGCAGAGGAGTGCTCGATCTCCTCTGGAAGTCTAACCGGCCGTTGGCGGCGCCCCACACAGCCACCGCGCCTCTCGTCCCAGCGTTTGATAAAACCGCGGGCTGTTAACCCGCAACTCCCGCCACTCGTCCATCGTGTAAACAATCAGCTCCGCAGGCGTCGGCAGATGCTCGACCGCCCACACTCCATCGCGCCGGGCAGGCGCGTCCGCCGCCACGATCGCGATCAAGTCCAAATCGCTTCCCACCCCGGCATCGCCGCGTGCATACGAGCCAAAGCACCCCACGGCGATCACCGCCGGGTCCCCGCTCGCCACTCGCTCGGCCCATTCCCGTGCGGCCGCCAGCACCGTCTCAGGGCTTGGCCATCGCATCACGGACGAATTCAACGATCTCACCGGCATAGCGTATCGCCTCCTCGCTTTGCAGCGGGCCATAGTGTTCAAACGGCGCCCCAGAGGGATGGCTGTCGGGATACCGCGTTGGAATATAGAATGTATCGAGGACGCGCCCCCGCTCGATGAGTTCGGTGGCTGGCCGTTTACCCTCGGGCAGCTCCGTTAACAGTTGCGCGACCACATGCCCCCACGCCTCTTGCGAGTTGACTAGGTGGAGCGCTTTGACGGCCTTTTCCGCCGACTGATGCGCCGCAAAGCAGGCCCACTCGTGCCGCTGGGCCCCGCGAGACGCCGCCGCCTGTTCCAAGTCGCGCTCGGCCTGTGCAAACCAATCTTGAGCGCGTTTTGCCATACGCCCATTATCTCACGGCTGGCGGGAGGAGCGAAGAGGAATTGGGCCCAATAGGGACAAAAGTCGGGGCGACTTCGCCATCGGAGCTTCGCACGCTATTTTTAGGAGTCGACGCCTCAGTCAATGTAACAAGGTGGAATTTCAACCCATGCAACTCAAACCGCCCATCGTTCAAATCGCCCTCGACTACGCAACCGTCGACGACGCTTTGGCGATGGCCAAGATCGGCGTCGAGGCCGGCGTCGATTGGCTCGAAATTGGCACGCCGCTCATCGTCTCGCAGGGCCTTTCGCCTATCGGCGACATGGTCCGCGCCTTCCCCGATTTCCCCGTGCTGGCCGATTACAAGACGATGGACTCCGGCGGCAAGAACGTTCATCGCACCAAGGCGCAAGGCGGGCACATCATGACCGTGTGTGCGAACGCTCCCGACGAAACCGTCCGATCGGCCGTCGCCGCCGCCAAGGAAACCGGCGTTTGGGTCGTCGCCGACACGATCGGCGTTAAGAATCAAGCCGCCCGAGCGAAGCAGTGCGCCGACTGGGGCGTGGACATGCTTTACCTGCACTACGGCGCCGACCAGCGCGCCGCCGACGGCTCGCAAGACTCGACGCAATGGCTCGACGAGGTTCTCGCCGCGGTCGAGATACCGGTCGGCGTGGGCTGCTTCGGCGTCGAAGACGCGGTGCGGGCCGTCCAGCGCGGCGCGGAACTCGTCGCCATCGGGCACCCAGTCATCAGCGGCCCCAACCCGCTGGAGGAACTCCGCGAATTCGTCCGCGAAGTCCGCAAGAGCTACCGTCCGCGATCCCCCTCCCTTGAAGGGATGGGCTAGGGGAGGGATTCCCGGCGGCGAACAACCGTGTCTATTCCTCTGACTGTCAATCAGGGCGCTTCGACATGCCAGCCTTCCGCTATTGCCTCAACACCAGCACGATCCGCGGCCAGCAATTATCGCTGGTCGAAGAGATCGACGTCGCGGCCCGAGCCGGATATCAGGCCATAGAACCCTGGATCAGCGAAATCGAGGCCCACGTCCAAACCGGCGGCACGCTCGCCGACTTGAAAAAGCGAATCGGCGATTCCGGTCTGACGGTTGAAAGCGCCGTCGGCTTCGCCGAGTGGATCGTCGACGACGACGCCCAACGTGCCAAGGGTTTGGAAACGGCGCGGCGCGAAATGGACCTCGTCCGCCAAATCGGCGGCACGCGCATCGCTGCGCCGGCCGCCGGCGCCGCTGACGTTTTCGGCATCGACTATCTCAAGGTCGCCCAACGCTATCGCACGCTGCTGGACCTTGGCGATTCCCTCGGCGTCGTCCCGCAGGTCGAAGTGTGGGGCTTCTCACAAACCCTCACGCGTTTAGGCCAGGCGATGATGGTTGCCGTGGAGAGCAACCATCCAAACGCCTGCGTGCTGCCCGACGTGTACCATCTCTACAAAGGCGGTTCGGATTTTACCGGCCTGAAGCTGCTCGGCAGTTCGGCGATCCACGTGTTTCACATGAACGATTACCCGGCCGACCCGCCGCGCGAAACGATCGACGACTGCGACCGCGTCTATCCTGGCGACGGCGTGGCGCCTATCGCCGATATTTTGCGGACCCTACGCGAAATCGACTTCGACGGCTTCCTCTCGATCGAGCTGTTCAACCCGACCTACTGGCGGCAGGATCCTTTTCAGGTGGCGCACCGCGCTCTGAGTAAAACAAAGTCGCTCGTAGACGAGTGAAAGTCATTCTGAGCGGAGCGAAGAATCTAGAACGACGCTAGATCCTTCGCTTCGCTCAGGATGACAGTCCCGAGAGTCACGGCGCCGCCAACGCAGCAAGGACGGCGTTGCGCAATTCGCGAGACTTCAGCGGCATTTTCGTGACCAGTCGCTTCGTCCCGCCCGCGGCTTCCTTCATCCACGCGGCCTGATTTTCGCCCAGCAGCAGCACTACTGGAAGCAAGCTCGTCCGTTTGTCTTTTCCCAACTTATTAAACGCTTCCAAGGCGTCACGGCCGATCTGCCCCGCGCTGATTAGCAACACGTCCGCCGCACGGGGGTCATCGTAAAGTCGCTGAAACAGCCGCTCCGGGTCGCTGGTCACCAGTACGCGATATCCAACCTTCTTGAACAACTCGCGAAACACGTCCTGCGCCTTATGATCCGATTCGACCACCATCAGCTTCCGCGGCTGTCCGTCCTCGAACTGCCCTTCGAGCAGCGTTTGCTCCGCGAGCAAACTGGGGTCGTCCTTGGCCTCGGCCACGCGCTTGGCGGCGACCTTCAGGTCGGCGAGCATCTCGCCGGGCGTCTGGTAACGCCGCGCCGGGTCGAACTCGATCGCCTTGCTCACCACCCGCGCCAATCCCAAGGGAACGCTAGGCAGCACCTCGAGAATCGGCCTGATATCCGTATACCGCGACTTGCTGAGCCGCTGCGACCGCTCGCGAGTCTCCGCCAGCGCCGCCCGACCGCACATGAGCTGGTAGTAGATGCAGCCGGCGAAGAACAAGTCGCTGCGAATGTCGTCCTTGCGGACGTTGCTCGCGCGTTCCAACCCGGCGTAGTCGATCGTCCGCGGATTGGCGCCGTCGGCTTCGATGGCGTCGGCCCCGCCCAGCCCGGCCAGCCCGAAATCGAGCAGCTTCGCGTCGCCGTCGCTGGAGACGATGACGTTGGACATCTTAAGATCGCGGTGCGAAATGCCCTTCAAGAACGCGTAATTCAGCCCCGCCATCATGTCGACCACGATACGGGTCGCCTCGAGCGGGTCGAACCTGCCGCGAACTCTGTAAAAGTCGCGCAGGTTCTGCCCCTCGACGAAGTCCATGACGATGTAATGGACGGCCCCCTTGGAGATGATCTCGTGGATGCCCACGATGTTGGGGTGCTTCAGTTCGGCGCCCAGCTCGCCTTCACGGCGAAACATCTCGGCTTGCGCCGGATCGCGACTGTACCGGCTCCGCAAGACTTTGATCGCAAACAAATCGCCGGTCGCGCGATGCGCCGCGCGGTAGACGCGCGCAAACGTCCCTGCGCCGACGCAGTACTGAACCTTGTAATCGCCAAAGAAGAAGCCGGTCTTGAGGCCTTCGACCAGTCGGTCCAACTGGTAGTTGGTCAGCAATCCGCGTCGAACGAGCGACTGCTTAAACGGTTCGAACTCGACGTTGCGCGTGCCGTACTCGCTCCACACGCCGTTGAGGTCGTCCTCGGTAAGGACGTTGGCGTCGATCGCTCGCTGGGCCAGCTTCTCCGTCGTGAGTGTCTGGGCCATCGCGCACAAAGGGCTACCTGCAATTGACTGGCTCGTAGCCGCCGGCCGTTGGGAAATGACGAATTCCCGAATGACGAATGACGAAAAGAAGACTCAGTTGTTTCGTCATTCGTCGTTCGTCATTCGTGAATTCGTCATTTGAACGCCTCTTACTCTTCCAGTTTCAGACGATACTCATCGCGTTCGCGACGAGTCGCTTCTAAGTCAAACATGAGATATTTCATGTCCAACCGCAACTGGCTCAACGCATCTTGGACAAGCGTGAGGATGCGCCGGCGGCGTTTGGTGCTCTCCATGACCGCATCCACCAGGGGAGCAAGCTGAGCGGCGTACGGCGCCGGCAGGCTGTGAATGGTCTCGCACAGCCGTAACAGGTCGGCCGGAACCTGTTCTTGCGGGGGAGCGATCGAGTCGGGCGAGTTGTTCATAAGATGCTTCTCCAGGTGGCTGACAGTTGCCACCCCCTAAGGCACTCGCTGTGCCGCGGTCGCCCCAATCCCCAAATCACGCTTACGCAACACATTGTAGATAAAAGACTTGCGGCACGGCAACGATTTGGCGTTCGGTAACCGACGATTGTCGTCAATGTCGCCGAAAAGCCACGACGTGACCTAGCTGCCGTCCGGAAACCCTGATACAAGCCCAAGTTACATCAAGCCGGCGCCAATCTCGGTCCATGTTGCCATCCCGCAACATTGTCGAGGGCGAGCGGCGATTCGTTTCACGATCGGTGGCACGCAGCTAATTGTACCCATGCAGATGCCACGGCCCAACTCGCCCGCTGCGATTGCCACCCATTGCGGCGCCTCAGCCCTTATCGCGGCATGCTCGTCGTGGCTGTTCGGCGGATTGTTGTGCGCCCAGACCCCCTCGAGCGCCGATCGTGCGCCCGCGCTGTTGGACAATATGGACAATCCAGCGCCGGCGCTAAAACTGCTCGACACAGCCTCAGGGATTCGCATCGTCAGTCAATCAATCGAACAGGGCTGCGGCAACTTCGGCGATGCATCGGAGCGAGTCGTACTGGCGATACCCGCCGGCAGTTCCGCCCACCTGGGATACGATGTACCGCAAATTCCGGCCGTGATTCCAGAAGTACGGCTTGCGGCCTGGATTTCGTGCAACCGCCCAGGCGCCCAGTTGGCGGCGACAGTCGTCCTGCCGCACTCTCGCGATCCAAAAACTGGAATGCCGCGAAGGCTCCTGGTTCGTGCGGGCGAAATGGCGGACAGCGGCGACTGGCAACAGATCGCCTTGGACAACCTACCGCATCACCTCGCAGATCATGCGCGGGTAGCCCGGGCCAAGCACGGAGCCGACATCGACGAGCGAGAAGCGTATGTGTGCCAGGTAGTAATTCTCGCACCCGGCGGACCGGGAGTAACCGAGCTGACGGTCGACCAGATTGTCGTTCACGGGGTCTTCAGGGCGACGGGCAGGTCGGCCGGCCAGATAGCGGCGGCACCCCTGACGCGGGAGGTGACGCCTGCGGCAGCGACGTTTCCAATTGCTCCCGCTATCAAGCGGCCGCCTGTACCGCGGATTATCCAGTGGCAGGGCGAACCCCTCGAAATGCTCCAAAAGATCGGCTTCGACGCCGTGTGGATGGGCCGGCTGCCGACTCAGCCCGAACTCGCGGACGCGGCCCGATTGGGAATATTTATCGTTTGCCCGCCGCCGCTGCCCCAGCAACTAACGGCTGGCAGCCTTGGTCCCAAGTATGCAACGGTGTTGGCATGGGACCTCGGTTCACTCGCCGAAACCGCGGACGTGGACTTGATCAGTCGTTGGGCGCAGGCGATCGAGCACGCCGAGACCAATTCCGAGCGTCCCGTAATCCTGCAACCCTTCGGAATGGCCCGTGAGGCGAGCCGGATCGCCCATGTGCTAATGCTCGGACGAGCCAAATTGGGATCGACGCAGACCTGGACTGACTATGCCGTTTCGCTAAGCCAGCAACGTCGTTTGGCTCGACCGGGGACGCCGGTTTGGATCAACGTCGAAACGCATTGCGGACCACGATTTATGGCGCAGCTCGCGGTTCTGCGCGGCGGCGGAGCCGCCATCGTGCCGGCAACCTTCAACGACTTGTCGAGAGCGACCACCGCCGCCTTTAGCGTGGCGCCGCGCGGATTCACCTTTCAGTCTCACACGAGCCTCGCGGGGGGCGATGTCGAAAACCAACTCCGGGCACTCGCCTTGGAACTTACGAACTTGCGGCTGGGCCTCGCGGAGCCGTGGCTGGCGGCTGGAAAGTCGGCGACGGCGGCTCGCTCGACCCGTCCTGAAATCACGGCTATGGCGCTCAAGGTCGAGCGATCGCACTTGATCATTCCGCTTCAATGGAGCGACCTTCATTCGCCAGTTGCCGGCGACGCCAGTGAGCCGCAGCCGTTGGCATTCGACTTGCCCGGCGTGCCAGAGTCGTGCGACTCGTACCTCGTGTCGGTGTCTGGCTCGCAGCGGCTTCAGTCGCGGCGAGTCACCGGGGGCCTGCGGATCTCCATCGACCATTTGCCCGATGACGCGTTCGTGCTGGTCACGGAAGACGGATACGCGTTTTCGCACGTCGAGCGCTACCTTCGCGAACACGCGCCCCGTGCCGCCCAGGCGCGGGTCGAGTTGGCCGCCCTCCGCCGGCAGCAGGCGGCGCAGGCAATTTCCAAATTGCCGCCCGACGCGGTGACCGCGAGCGGGGTGCGTGAAGTCCTCGCCGGCGTCGATGCACAGATGACGGCGGTGGCCGGTACGATGAGCCGCCGGGATTTCGCCGCGGCATTTGCGTGTGCGACGGAGGCGGAGCGACTCCTCGATCTTTCGCAAGAGAAAATCGCCGTGGCGGTTGCCCCAGGGCTGCCGCCGGGAACCAGTCCGATCCTCGCCCATTGGTCGACGATCGCCGACATGGCGCCGATTGAGCAAGCCGTTCGCCAGGCAGAGCCTATGCTCCAGCTCGTACCGGGCGGCGAATTCGAAAGTCTCGACGAACTGCTCAACACCGGCTGGCAGCGCGTGCAAACCTCGCCGGCCGGCGTGCAGACGGCCGTGCGGCTCTCGCCAGAGGCCCCGGCCCGCGGCAACCACTGCCTGGAGCTAGACGTCCGCTCCGCCGGCTCGCAGAGTGCGCCTCCTAGCCTGCCGACGCCGCCCGTTTGGGTGACGTCGCCGCTGATCGCGGTTCCGGACGGACATTTGGTGGAGATTTCAGGCGTGGCTCGCGTGGGCGAGGCGCCCCTCGGATCGCCCGATCCGCTACTGATTTTCGATTCCGTCGGAGGCGAAGAGTCGGCAATTCGTGTGACCTCGGCGCCGTCGTGGACGCCGTTTCGCTTGATTCGCGTGGCGCCTCCAGGGGGCGAACTGCGGGTCACCATTGCCCTAGGCGGCATTGGGCGGGCTCAGGTGGACTCGTTGGCGTTTCGGTTTGTGCCTTTGCGCGCCGATGCGGTGGCCCAGGCCGCGCTTCAAACCCGCTGAATGCCCAGCGCCGTTTGGACTGGTCGTTTAAGCGACCAGTCCGTAGCGTTTTAAGGCCTACAGTATCGATCGCGCCATGGGCGCGACCCCGCTCCTTGCCGCCCCCTAGGCCGCAACTTATACTCGGCTATTCACTTGGAGCGGACTGGGACGCGCCGGGGGCGATCTGGGGCCTGCCGAACCCATCCCGCCCGGGTCTCGTACAGCCTGTTACGGCCCACCCCAGGCGTCGCCGTCTCGACGGCGCCAAGGTTCGCTCCCGATAGTGAGTGGCCCGTTTTCTCCCTTCGCATCAAATTCCTTCTCCCGACTCGTTCACCCCGACGGTAGCGATGAGCGACGAAATAGTTCTACAGACGCGGGCCCTTTCGAAGGTCTACCGCGACTTTTGGGGCCGGCAGAAGGTCCGCGCACTCAAAGGGCTCGATCTCGAAGTGCATCGCGGCGAGGTCTTCGGACTGCTGGGGCCTAACGGCTCGGGTAAGACTACGACGATCAAGCTGCTGCTAGGGCTGCTTTTCCCCACCGAGGGCGAGGCGTTGGTCTTCGGCAAGCCGGCCAGCGACGTCGCCAAGAATGAGCGGCTGGGCTACCTGCCGGAAGAGTCTTACCTGTATCGCTTCCTCACGGCGGAAGAGACGCTCGACTTCTACGGTCGGCTGTTCGACATGCCGTCGGAGGTTCGCGAAGAGCGGATCGACTCGCTTATCAAACTGGTGGGACTCGAAAAGGCCCGCAAGCGGCAGCTTCAAGAGTACTCCAAAGGCATGACCCGCCGCATCGGCTTGGCTCAGGCGCTCATCAACGATCCCGAATTGATTCTGCTCGACGAGCCGACCAGCGGTCTCGACCCCATCGGCACCCGCGAGATGAAGGACATGATCCTGCGGCTCAAAGATGAGGGGAAAACCATCGTCATGTGCAGCCATCTACTGGCCGACGTGCAAGACGTGTGCGATCGGATTGCGATTCTGCATCAAGGCGAGCTTAAAGAATTGGGCCGGGTCGACGACCTGCTCACGGTGGCCGACGTCACGCAGATTCGTGCCCGAAATATCTCGGTCGACTGCCAGAACGAAATCCGCAGCGTGATCTCCCGGCACCAGGGCGAGCTGGTTTCGCTGGACAATCCCACCACGACGCTCGAGGAGCTGTTCCTCGAAATCGTTCGCGACAGCGAAGCCCGACCTGGCCGCCGGGCCGGAGTCAAATAGAGTTAAGGGGTAAGATTCAGGCTCCCTTCGCCACCCTGACTCCGCATTCCACATTCCGCATTCCGCATTTCTTCCCCGATGGTTCTCGAACAAGAGTTACTCCCCTACTTCAAGTGGCTGATCTACGGTAGCGAGCAGCAGCTCGGCGCCTTGCCGAACTTCTTGCTCGTCTTTTTGGGTCTGGCCATGGCGGGCTTGGTGGTGGGCTTTGGCGTGGCCGCCAGCCGACGCGGGCTGATGCGCGGCGGCGACGCGACCTACAAAACGGTCGCCAACGGGATTGGCGAAGCCGCCGAAACCTCGCCGCGGCGCATCTGGGCGTTGGCTCGGTTGGCGATTAAAGAGTCGATGCGTCGACGTGTGATTGTCGCCCTAGGCGTGTTTTTTCTTTTCCTGCTGTTCGCCAATTGGTTTTTGAAGACCAATTCGCAGGATCCGGCGCGACTCTACTTGGGCGTCGTGCTTACGGCCTCGACCTTTCTGGTGTTGGTCGTCTCGCTATTGCTCAGCGCATTTAGTTTGCCCGGAGATTTTAAGAGCAAGACGGTTTACACGGTCGTCACTAAGCCGGTGCGCGCGAGCGAGATTATACTCGGCCGAATCATCGGGTTTTCAATCGTGGCGACCGTGCTGCTGGCCATTATGGCCGTGGGCAGCTACATCTTCGTCATTCGATCGCTCGATCATTCGCACGAGGTCGACGCCGACAGTATTACACGGGTGACTGACTCGTCCGGCGACGTGATCGGCTACAAAGGCACGACGCGAAAGAACGGCGAGAACGGCCACCGCCATGATTTCGGGATCAATATCAAGGGTCTCGGAACGACCGACGTGATGAACGGTCACACGCACGACATCGACCGCGTTGGCGACAACAGATACGAGATTTCGGGCCCCATCGGCTTCATCCGCGCCCGGGTGCCGCAGTACGGCAAACTTCGTTTTATCGACCGCTCCGGCGCCGCGAAGGACACGGGCATCAGCGTAGGCAGCGAGTGGACTTATCGCAGCTTCATCGACGGCAACACCCCCGCGACCGCGATTTGGACGTTTGACAATGTCGGCAAGGCCATTGATTCCGATGGGCTACGGCTGGCGCTCATCGTCCGCGTTTTC
>JBGSYU010000535.1:0-8924 GCA_041750715.1 Lacipirellula sp. | reverse complement strand
CTTCACCTCGCACCACTCGCTGCCCGGCGGCGGGAATCTCGCCGCGGCGGCGCCGGTGGGCGCGGCGCTCATCTTGCCGGCCATGGGTAAAGCTCGGGAGGCCGCACAAGCGGCGCAGTCGATGAACAACATGAAGCAGATTGTCCTGGCGATGGTAATGTATCAGGACATGCATAAAGAATTCCCCACGGACATTTACAGCGAGGATGGCAAGCCGTTGCTGAGTTGGCGCGTGCAACTGCTGCCCTATATGGAGCAGAACGCCCTTTACGAGCAGTTGAAGCTCGACGAGTCGTGGGACAGCGAACACAATGCGCCGATCACCTCGACCGTGGTGGAATTGTTCAACTCGCCCGGATCGCCGCCGAGCGCCAATACCCGTTACCTTGCCTTGAAGGGTCCGGGCACGGTCTTCGAGGGGAACGAAAAGCTTTCCTTTAGGCAGATCACCGACGGGTCGTCAAACACGATTGCGTTCGTCGAAGCGGCGCCGGACCGAGGCGTGCCGTGGGCGAAACCGGCCGACCTCAAGTTTAAGCCGAAGAAGCCGCGGGCAGGCCTGCCTTCGCCGGACGGATCGTTCCTGACGGCGTTCTGCGACGGCCACATTGAGAAAATATTGCCAGTCGTGGACGATGAAGCGGTGAAGGCGATGGCCACCTATGCGGGGGAAGAGGCCATTGCGCTGCCGGGGCGGTGAGGCGCTAAGCCGCAAGCGGCTTTGGCTAGTAGTCGTACCACATGCCGAAGCCGACCTTTTCGGTGCTTTGGTCGAAGAACGAATACTGATCGTCCTTGCCGTTGTAGTACTCCACGCCTAGCCGATACACGCCGGTCGCCGGGCTGCGGCGCCAGGCCCAGCCGGCTTGCGCTACGAAGTTGCCGCCGTAGTCGACCTCCTCCCGCAGATGCCCGTTCATGGCCGCGAACGGGGCGCCGCGAGATCCCGTCCGGCCGCTGGGGCCGTAATCGAAGCCGAACTGCAGCTCCCACGGTTCGCCCACGTCCACATGGAACGCATAGCCAATCTCGCCGTACACGCGGAATCTCTCGGTGGGGTACAGCGAGTGCCCCCACACGATGACGTCGCGGCTGTAGTTCAGCCGCTGGAACCCCGGATTGTTGATGAGAAACTCGTCGCCGAGATGCGAGCTGAGGTGGTAGTAAGCGAGTTTCACCTGGTAGATGGAATCGCCCCAGGTGATCGGAATCCCGAAGCGGTAGTCGGTCGCCGCCACGTCGATGTTCGAGTCGCGATCGAGCCGCACCAGCCCAGCGCCTTCGATGCCCAGTTGCACGCCTTCGGGCCGCGTATCGCCCCGCGTGCCGTAGCGCAGAATGCCGACGTTGCCGCCCAGCGTAATATCCCAGATGCTGTGCCCGTCGTTTTCTTCATGCCAAACGGAGCGGAACCGCGATTCCTTCGACCCGGCCATGTACGAGCGATAGATCAGCCCCTGCGGCATGAGGTGCAGATCGTACGGCTGCCCGCTGTAGCCGTAGGTGGCCGGATCGTAGGCGGCGACGTCGTCGGTTAGAGCGACGATGGGTCCCGCTTCGTAGGGAATCGACGACTCCACTTTATCGCCGACGATTAGCTCGTCGCGCGGGCCGAGGCGCGGCAGCCTTTCCGGCGAGTCGGCGCCGGCGAGCATGAGGCGGTCGTCGCGGCCGAAGCGTTCGGACAGCCAGCCGTCCGCTGCGGTTGGCGGGGCTAGCGCCATCAGCAGGCATAGAGCGGCGGTGAGATTCAGGGGTGCGGCAGTCATGTGCGCGCCGAGCCAGGATGGCTCGGCTATGGATTGGCGGGTCGCTCCAACCCCTCCTATCGGCGCCGCCGCGCAGATGGAGATAACCGGAGTAACGACAAAAGCTTCCCACGCGCGCCGGAGTTGCGTAATTTGGGAAAACTCTGCGGGTTGCCGCCTTCCTGCGGACGGCGCCGATCGTGGACGGGGCACGCGGTTCGCCAATGCCAGCAACGGCGGCGGTCGATGCTTGTGTGAGGAGAAGCTGCACGATGAAAGCACCGCTCAAAGCCGCCGCCGCCTTGCTCGCCGCCACCGCCGCGGCCGCCGTTTCGCAAGTTGCATCGGCCCAGTCGATCGGCTTCTATGCTATGCCCAGCCGCTTCACGCAGTATCTCGGGTACGGGTACGGCTCCGGGCATCACGCTCCGATAGTGCGAACCCCGGGGCGGCACCCCGACCGAATTCCGCGCCGCGCGCAAGGCTCCGCCGAGTGCGGGCCGCTTTACGCCGCGCCCGTGGCTCCGATAGGATGCTACGGCGATGCGTGCTACGCGGCCCCCGCGCCTGACGCGGTGACGATGTCGTATGCGGCCTCGTCGCCGACGGATCCGCCGCAGACGGTTCCGCAGGTTCAGAACGTGCAGGCAAGGCTATTTCCCGCCCCGTAGCGCGCATCGCCGTCGAGGCGTTCGGCTATGGGCAACTTGTGGATATACGTCGCCGTCACGCTCGCCGTCATTAGCGGCGGGATGCTCTGGCGTTCTCGGCGCCTCGCAGGGCGCGACGCCGAGCGACGCAGCGCGATGCCAGCCTTCGACCAGCGCCGCGACGCATTGGCGAAGCTGTTCCAGCAAGTCGCGGCCGCCACCGGCAAGCCGCGCGGACTGCATTGGACTTCAGTCGATTTGTCGGGCCAGCCGCTCTTCGCCGCCGACATTGCTAGCGGGGAGCTTTACGCGCTCATCGGCGTTACGATCGGCTTCGCGGCCGTCGAAGGCGGCGGCATGGAGGACGTTGAAGCCGTGGGCAACCTACGATCCGCGACTGCGGTGTTCGTCTATCGCAACGGAGAATGGACGACCGACGGCCGCGTGATTTTTAACCTTGAACCGGCTGAGGCATTGCAACGGTTCCACACAGCGCTTGCGCCTATCGTCGTGTAGGGGCACAAACGCCGAAATCCTCCGGCTCCCTCCCCTTTGTGGCGACAGGATTATGCATTTGCCAGCGTCTTGGCCCCGGAGGGGCCCAGTCGTGTAGCCACGGGCGCAAGCCCCTGGTTAGAACCGATGCAACAACTCCAAGCCCCGTTAGGGGCGACATCGTTCTTGGAACCGACGAGCGATGTCGCCCCTAACGGGGCTTTGGCCGAACGCAATCGACGAATCCAGGGGCTTGCGCCCCTGGCTACATTACGTCGCCCCTCCGGGGCTGATAGCGAATGCATAATCCTGGGGAGGGCTGGGAGGGGGTCGGAAGCTGGTACACGCCGCGCTCACCCCTCCCTAGCCCTCGCCGTCAAGGGGAGGCGACCGGAGGTCATTTGTCGTGGAGCGCCGACTAGCTGATCGGCCCCCCGCCCGCGACCACCGGATTGCGTAGCGTTCCCAACCCGTCGATCGTCACCTCGGTCACGTCGCCGGCCTTCAGAAACACCAGCGGCTTGCGGGACATGCCCACGCCCGATGGCGTGCCGGTGTAAATTAGGTCGCCCGGCATCAGCGTACACACGTGCGACAGGTAGCTCACCAGGTAATCAATCGGAAAGATGAGTTGGCTCGTCGACGAGCTCTGCATCACCGTGCCGTTAAGTCGCAGCTCGATCGGCAGATTGCCGGGGTCGGCGATTTCATCCGCCGTCACCAGCCACGGACCCAGCGGCGCGAACGAGTCGAACGACTTGCCCAGCAGCCACTGCCCGCCGGGTTTGTGCTTCTGCCAATCGCGGGCCGACACGTCTTGCCCGCACGCATAGCCGGCCACATGGTCCGATGCGTTGGCGCGCGTGATGCGGCGGGCACGCTTGCCGATGATCACGACCAGTTCCGCCTCGTAGTCGACCTCGTTAGATTCGGGCGGCAGCTCGATCGGCGCGCCCGGGCCGCGAAGCGTCGTCGGAAACTTACAGAAGATCACCGGCTCGGCGCCCGCCTTGGCGCCCGTTTCCGCGGCATGGTCGGCGTAGTTCAGGCCGACGCAGATGATCTTTTGCGGATCGAGCACGGGCGCCAGTAGTCGCACCGAGTCGTACGGAATCGTCGGCCCCGAATCGACGGCCCGCGTGAGCGGCAGCCACACCGCGGGGCCCAGCTCCAGCAGTTGCTTGACCGACCCCGGCAGCCGCGGGTCTTGGGCGTGAAGATCGACCACCTCGAGGCGTCCGCTCGCGTCCGCTCGAACTGCTCCGACGCGCGCCGCGCCATCCGCTTCAAACGTCACCAGCCGCATAATCCACCTAAAGCCTTCGATTCAACATGGTCCCCTGCTGCGATCCGCACGCCAAGCTAACTGGCATCCGCTCGCCGCACAAGCACGGACGTGACCTACCTTTAAGCAGGACCTCGCCGTCTCGCGCACGCAGATTCTGCGCATTCTCGACCTCCGTGAGTTGTCGCCAGCCGGATCATGCCCGACGCGTCTAGCCCTAGTATCGACTCCGCGTTAACCGCCCCCGGCGCCGTGGACGCGTATGCCGAGTCGAATCGGCGACGCCAGGAAACCGAGTCTCGGGTGGCCGAGATCAGCTCGTTGCTAAGCGCGCTGGAGGAAGCCGCGGCCGACACCCGCAAGCCGCCCCGCCCGCAGGCGGCGCCGGCGCGATCATTCGACAACCACGAGAACCGCTTAGTGCAGGTTCGCCTGGGGCTTGCCAGCGGCCTGTTCACGGCCCTTCAACACAAACATCCCGCGACGGCCTCGCACAGCTTGCGAGTCGCGCTAGGTTGCAGCACATGGGCGTTGCAAAAGCGACTCGACGACGAAACTCGCGACGTGATCGAAGCGGGGTCGCTGCTGCACGACGTCGGTAAAATTTCGACGCCGGAGATCCTCCTTAACAAGAATGGGCGACTCACCGCGGATGAACAGGCGGTCTTAGACTCGCATTGGGACGCTGGCGTTCACATCTTGGGATGCTGTTGCAGCTCAACGCGATTGCTCGACGCCGTACGCTACGCAGGACGGCGGTTCGATGGCGCCGGCAGCGCATCACCCGTGGGCGGCGACGACTTGCCGTTGGAATCGCGGATGATCGCCATCGTCGACGCCTTCGATTGGATGACGACCAGTCCGGCGGCCGGCGCCCTGCGCACCCGCGAGCAAGCGCTCGAAGAGCTGTCCGATGGCGCCGGCACGCTGTACGACCCGATCTTGGTGACGCAATTCGTCGAGCTCTTGTCGCACGACCACGAAGCGCTCACGCAAAAAGTCGCCGGCCGCTGGCTGAACGAGCTGGGCAAGCGGCAGTCGGAGCTTCCGTGGAACGCGCAGGCGCCATGTGAAGCGCCCTCGGCGCCGGTCGATCAGACGGCCGCATTCCGTTCGCTGTTCGAGCAACAACTGATCGATTCGATGCACGACGGCGTGATCTTCGTCGACGAGCACAAGAACGTCTTTATGTGGAGCAAGGGCGCCGAGCGACTCACCGGCGTCAGTAGTGCGGCCGCCGCGGGACGTCAGTTCACGCCAGGGCTGCTCGACATGAGCAATACGGCCGGCCGACGGGTGCGCGACGACGCTTGCCCGGTGGCTCGCGCCCTAAGCAGCATGGCCCAATTGCGCCAGCGGCTGGAAATCCTCGGCCGCCACGGCGAGCATGTGGCCATCGACCTGCACGCCATTCCCGTGTTCTGCGCCGACGGCCAGCTCCGCGGCGCCACCGTGCTGCTACAGGATGCGCAATCGGAAGTTTCGCTCGAAGAGCGATGCGAGGCCCTGCACGACGAAGCGACCAAGGACCCGATGACCAAGGTCGCCAATCGCGCCGAGTTCGATCGCATGCTCGCGCTGTTCATCGAGGCGCACCAGCAGGCCGGCTTGCCGTGCAGCCTGATCATGAGCGACATCGACCGCTTCAAAAGTATCAACGACACCTTCGGCCACCAGGCCGGCGACGAGGCGATCATCACCGTCGCGAATCTGCTCAAGACGATGTGCCGCGCCGGCGATTTGGTCGCCCGCTACGGCGGCGAGGAATTCGCCGTACTGTGCGCCGATTGCAGCATGTCCGATGCCGCTGTGCGAGCCGATCAAATTCGCAAAAAGCTGTCCGAGACGCCGCATGCCAACCTCAGCGGCCGCCGGCTCACCGCCAGCTTCGGCGTCGCCCAGCTTCAGCCAAACGATTCGCCCGAGACATTGCTTCGCCGTTCCGATCAGGCGCTGCTCTCGGCCAAGGAGCAGGGTCGCAACCAGGTCATCCAATTGGGAAACAAAATGCAACAAACGCAGCAGCCCAAGAGAAAGTGGTGGAACTTCGGCCTCTTTCACGCCGATCCGCTGATCGAAACGACGCTCACGACAGAAGTGCCGATCGACGTGGCCATCGAGAAGCTCCGCGGGTACGTCAACGACCAGAAAGCCAAGATCATCTCGATCCGCGGCAACCGCGTCGAGCTGGAGGTGTCCAGCGTCGGCGTCGGTCGCAACCGCCGTAAGGCCGATCGCCCGGCGCCCTACCGCATCGAACTGCTGTTCAGCGAGCAGCGGTTGGAGAGGGCCAATGCCTCCGGCTTGGCGAGCGGGACGTACGCCCACACGGTCGCCGCGATCACAATCCGCCCGAAGCAGCGACGCAATCGCCGTCGCGACGACCAAACCGACCGCGCCCGCCTTATTCTGCAAAGCCTCAAGGCGTACCTGATGGCGAAGGAAGTTGAAGTTGTTCAGGAAGAGGCTGAGACGACCGCGTCGGTCAACTAACGCCATCGCCGCTCACATCAAGTCATTGAAACGGGTCACGACCATGCGAACAGATTTAGTCGAAACAACCCCAAAGCTGCAATCGCACCGGGCGCGTCGAGAGACGTCTCGGGCGAAGGTCGCCCTGGAGCCAACAGCCGTCGACGCCGCGCTGGCCGACGAGTCGATGCCGATGGTCACGGAGCGCGCTTCGCGCCTCGATCCGGCGGTCCCGTCGACCCCGTCAATGCGATCTAATTCGGCGGACGCCGCGAGCGACCCGGCACTGCTCGAATCGCTCGCCCACCAGCTCGACTTGCTGCACCGGCAGCAGCGACAAATCGAACGGCTGTTGGACCGCGCCGGGCGGGTACGGCTGGACGCGGCGAATTCTTGAGTAAATAGCCAGCCTTTTCAGCCCCGGCCTCTGGCCGGGGGTTGGCTCGGATCACGCACGATCTTCCCTCAGGCAACGCTACCCACGGGCAATGCCCGGGGCTGCATTCCGTTAATCGACGGCTCATTCGCCGCGCGGCCTTCAATAGCTCGACGTGTATGCGCGGGAGGCGACGCAGCTTAGTACTGCTTGTCCAGGAGCACTGCAAAGTCCCGCGCGCACGGTCATTCTGAGGTACTCCGAAGAATCTAGCCGGACTCTTCGGAGTACCTCAGAGTGACAGCTTCCGGACATTGCAGTTCTCCTGACTGCTCGTCCACCGGCCAATTGTCACCGCACCCATTCTGCGGTATCTTGAACGCGTGGAACTCGGCGACTGCATTTCGTCTTCGCCGGTTGCCGCATTGCGCGGGACAGCGCGTCGACATCGCACAAATTCAACGTCAAGTTGACTCAGGAGAACCCTCATGGCTTACACGTTGCCAGAACTGCCGTATTCATTCGACGCGCTTCAGCCGCACATCGACGCCAAGACCATGGAGATTCACCATGACAAACATCACGCCGCCTACGTCACCAAGCTCAACGAAGCCCTCGCCGGCGCCGGCCTGCCGGAGCAGTCGATCGAGGACTTGTGCCGCAACATCAACACCGTGCCGGAAAAGATTCGCGCCGCCGTGCGGAACAACGGCGGCGGCCACGCGAACCACTCGATGTTCTGGCTGATGATGAGCCCCAAAGGCGGCGGCGAGCCGACCGGCAAGCTGGCCGACGCGATTACCGCAGAGCTCGGCGGCTTCGCGAAGTTCAAGGAGGCGTTCACGGCCGCCGGCATCGCCCGCTTCGGCAGCGGCTGGGCATGGCTCTCGCTCGAGAAGGGCGGCAAGCTGCTCGTCGAAAGCACGCCGAACCAGGACAATCCCTATATGGACGGAAAAACGCCGATCCTGGGCGTCGACGTGTGGGAGCACGCTTACTACCTGAACTACCAGAATCGTCGCCCCGACTATCTCGCGGCTTTCTACAACGTGATCGACTGGAAAGCCGCCGATCAGCGCTACGCGAAGGCTAAGGGGTAGGGGCAGGGGTAGGGAATGACGAAGCACGAATGACGAATGACAGAGGCGTGAGTGTCGGAATCGCTCTCGCTTGCACCCCATTCGTCATTCGGATTTCGTCATTCGTCATTTGCACGGCCGCTAGCACTTCCGGCGCAGGAGAACTGCAAAGTACCGCGCGCTCGGTCATTCTGAGGTACTCCGAAGAATCTGGTGCCTGTACGCGCGCCAGACCCTTCGGAGTACCTCAGGGTGACCGCTTACGGACTTGGCAGTTCTCCTGACTTCCGGCGGACTGCCGTTGACCGCACTAACGGCGCTTCTATAATCTCGCCGCGTCTCGATCTGCTTGCGCTTACGCCGCAAATTCGATGCAAGCGTTAGAGATTTCCTCAACGGACCTTCGTCCGCTTGCCGAAGAGGCGAGTAGTAGGATTTTACGCGCGTTCGACTGCGCCGCGACCTTCAAGCGAGGACGCACTGGCGAAACTAGTCACCACCGGGCCTCGTCGCCAAGGATGGCCGACACGCCCGCGAAAAACAAGGCATGGAAGCCATGAAACACACAGCATTCATCGCCGGGTTGTTGGCTCTGCTAAGCGCCGCTAGCGTCGGCTGCAAGTCGACGCCAAAGATGGCATGGTGGAAGTCCGGCAAGACGGCTGAATCCACCGCGATGGCGCACTCGGCGCCGCAACTTCCCTCGGATCTGGCCAAACAATCCCAGTCCGGCGGCAGCGCGATGCAAGTTGCCGCCGGCAGCGCGGCCCCGCCCTTCGTGCCCAGTGCCATCGCTAAACCGTCGATCGCCGCCAGCGC
>JBGSYU010000534.1:0-7685 GCA_041750715.1 Lacipirellula sp. | reverse complement strand
CAGCCCAGGGTTGTCCGCCGTGGCGGACTACCCTGGGAACGCCAATGAAAATTCACCCTACCCTGAAGGGGTTGCACACTGCGATGCAACCCTTTCAGGGTAGAATATCGATTCATGGCTCCTACCCAGGGTAGTCCGCCTAGGCGGACAACCCTGGGCTGATCGATGTAATGCCTTCGGCATACTCGACATGAAACAGCCCAGGTTATTTTTGATCCATTCCTTAGGGCGCCGTAGGAGTCTTTCACGATGCTTGTCACCCGCCGCGCGTTTGTGGAAACTCTCGCCGCCACGGCCGCCCTTGCATCGACGCCGCGATCGCTGTTAGGCGCTGAACCGAACGATCGACTGGTGCTCTCCGCGCCGCTGACGCACTCCGACTGGATGCTCAAGCCCGGCATGCCCGCCGGCGAGGGCGGCGTGCGACACATGCTCGACGCCTGCAAGGCGTGCGGTTGGTCCCACGTCTACTGGCGCGTGTTCGACGCGGGGCGGGCCACCTACCGAAGCAAGTTGCTCGTCGCGAACAATAAGGCCGACGAAGACAATTACTTCAATCCGCAGAACGAAGCGGATCGCGCGCTTTTTCAGCGGTTTTCGCCCAGCGTCACCCCCGAACGTGCCGCCGAGATTCTCAGTCAACAGGCGGCGCTCGACTACGCCGCGTTCGACAGCCTTGCCGCCGCGATCGAGTATGGCCACCAGATAGGCCTAAAGATTCACGCCTGGGCCACCATCAACGAAGACGACCATGGCTGGGGCTGGACGAGCGAGTTCGCCAAGGCCCACCCCGAATTCCGCTCGGTTCGCCGCGACGGCCGGCCGTACCGTTCGCAGCTCAGCTTTGCGTTCGTCGAAGTGCGCCAGTACAAGCTGGCGCTGATCCAGGAACTGCTCGCTTACGACATCGACGGCCTGTTTCTCGACTGGATTCGCACGGGCGACATTCGCGACAACCCGCAGACCGATGCGGCCGGCGTCGCCGACAGCGGTTACGAACCGCGGAATGTCGAGACGTTGAAAAAGGCGTACGACGTCGATCCGCACGACGTTGCTGCGGATGACGATCGCTGGATGCACGTTCGCGCCGAACCGCAAACCATGTTTATGCGTGAATTGCGTAAGGCGACGAAGCTCCCCATCGCCGTCATGGTCGGCCACCCGTGGCACTACCGCGGCATGCAGGACCCGATCGACGGCAACCTCCGCGGACTGCAACTCGACGTCGGCGCTTGGGCCAACGAGGGGCTCATCGACGCCGCCGTCCCCGCCGGCTATTACCGCGCCGGCGGATCGGCGGCCAACGCCTACCGCGCCCTCGCCGAAGAAACGGCCGGCAAGGTCGACCTCTGGTACTACGCCTGGGTGCCGCAGACGGTCGACGAGTTCAACGGCCAGTTCGACGAGGCCCAGTCGCTCCTCGCCAAGCGGATGCTGTTCTGGGAAGCCGATTACATCGACGACCGCCCGGCAGCCGCCGCGCTAAAAAAAGCGATGTCCGCCAAGGCGCTATGATGCGGCGGCAATTCGGCAGCCGAATTCATTCGCAGAGCCCGCGCCGGGGAGAATCCGATGGGCACCGCGTTTCGCTGGCTGCCGAATGTAATGCGATGCCACCAACCCGAAGGGTTTCGTCCTCGACGTAGGTCTGCTGGCACGCGCTGGGCCGAATGTAATGCGGAGTCACGAACCCGAAGGGTTCCCAGAAATTAGCCAGGGGTCGAGCGCAGCGACACCCCTGGTAACGAAACGCGCGCCAACCCGGCGAACCCGGGGGGTTCGCAGATTTTCGGAAGGTACGACCATGCGGCGTCCTCCTCCGGTCGGTTCCAGTCGCCGAGACTCGCTTGAGGGAGAAGCGCAGCCTCGTTGGTTGCATCGTCCATGTCGTCGGGAATCATGACGAGCGCCTCAATTATTCGCCGCGCTGCCCTTATTCTCGCCGTTAAGGTGCCGGCGGAGGTAGCTGGCCCGTTCGATGTTGCGGTCCGACTGGTCGAGCTCGATCCCCGAGAGCTTCTGCAAGTGGGCCGGCTGCGTGTGGATGAGCAGCTTGTTCACCGTGGGTATCGCCAGCTCGCCGATCAGGCCGAGGTTGATTCCCATGCGAACGCTGGAGAGTAGGGCCATCGTCTCTTCGGAGGTGATGGTCTGCGCGGTCCGCAGAATGCCGAACGCGCGACTCACGCGATCGTGCAGCGTTTCTTGGCTTTCGCGGATGAGAAAGTCGCGGGCTTGCCGTTCGTAGTCGATCAGCACCGGTACAACGTCGGCCACTTTCTTTGCGAGGTCTTCCTCCGTCTGGCCCAGCGTCACCTGATTGCTGATCTGATAGAAGTCGCCCGTCGCTTGCGACCCTTCACCGTACAGCCCGCGCACCGCGAGGTTGATTTTGTGCAGGCTCTTGAACACCTTTTCGATTTGCCGCGTGATCGCCAGCGCGGGCAGATGCAGCATCACGCTCACCCGCACGCCGGTGCCGGTGTTGGTGGGGCACGCAGTGAGGTAACCGAGCCGCTCGTTGAACGCGTAGGTGACTTGCTCTTCGATGAGGTCGTCGAGCCGATTGATGTGCTCCCACGCCTCGCCGAGCGCCAAGCCGCTCTGCATCACTTGGATACGCAGATGATCTTCCTCGTTGATCATCACGCTGAACCGCTCGGCCGGGTCGATCACCACGGCCCGGGCGCCTTCGCTCTCGGCATGCTCGCGGCTGATGAGCTGCCGCTCGACGAGAAATTGCCGATCGACCTCAGCCAGCTCGCTCACCTTGAGATAAAGCGAATCCGCCGGGGCCTTGCCCGATTCGCGTAGCGCCTCGACCCGTCCGTGCAGAATCTTCTCGATCTCAGCCCGGTCGACGTCGGTCGCCCGGGAGATGAACGGAAAGTCGGCGAGGTTCCGCGCCAGGCGAATGCGGCTTGAAATGACGATGTCCGACTCGGGGCCGTTGCCCTTGAGCCATTCACCGCTCGAACTGGCGAGATCGTCGAGATTCATAAGAGGGGGAAGGGGGTTCGGGGTAGCCGGTAGCGGAAGACTTTCAATGGCAGGTCAGTTCTTCAGGTTGGCCTATAGCCAACAAAAATGTGAGAGACAACGATGACCTAGGGCGTTGCCCTAGGCTACGGTGACGACAGGCCTTTGGCCAACAAAGGATGATAGGCCTTTGGCCAACAATGAATGATGGCTGAAGGCCATGGCCAACGTAGCCTAGGGCAACGCCCTAGGAAAGCATTAAACACGAAGCCTTTTGGCCAACGGCCCTAATCACCCACTACCGACTTCATTCTCCCTTCCCGCCCAGCTCTTCGCGACGGAAATCCGCCTCGATCGTGCGTATTTGGTCTCGCAGCTCCGACGCCTTCTCGTACTCTTCGCCGGTTACCGCTTCCTTCATTTCGCGGCGGAGGCGAATGAGTTGCGTCTGCTGGTCGGCGCCGTGCGGGCAGCGTTTGGGCACTTTGCCGATGTGCTGCGTCTGGTCGTGGATGCTCACCAGCAGCGGCTCCAGCTCCTTCTCAAAAAACACGTAGTCGTGCGGGCAGCCCAGACGGCCCTGCTTGCGAAATTGCAGAAACGTGATGCCGCACACGGGGCACGCGCGCTGGTCGAGTCGAGCCAGCTCATCCGCCGTCTCGCCCACCGCCAGATGCTGGGCCAGCAGGCCTGCCATCGCCGGCATCATCTCGGAAGCTTCGTCCTGCGACGGCGTGAGAAACGCCTGGGCGCACTCCTCGCACAGGTGCAGCTCGCTAGGCTCTCCGTCGATCAGATCGGTGATGTGGAAGGTCGCCGCGCGGTCGCATTTTTGGCATTTCATGGGAACCAAGCTCTCAGCTAGTAGCCGTCAGCCATCTGCTAATGGGGATTCGCCTTCTCTGGCAGATAGCTGACGGCTAAAAGCTGGCAGCTCTCCCCCTCCACGCTAACGGGATTCTAGCCCTGGGCCACTCAGTGTCAAGGCAACCGCAGCGGCGTTAAGCCGTTGCTACGCTTAATGTTGAATCGCGCCACCCGCGGTGCTAAAGTCTGTGGTGAGGACGGGGTCGGGAGTCTTTTGCGACTGGCGAGCTTTCTTGGCGATCGGGGATGCTAGTCGCAAAAGACTCCCGACCCCTTACGCCTTCAACCTGCGAACCGGTCAGTAAAACGTCATCTCCTGGTACGTTGTTGTAGCGCACGGAGCGTGCGTACATTTTGTCTGGATGAATCTATGGCTCATTTACCTTCGCTCGAGAAGTTCACATCCCTGGCGAAAGACGCCGACTTCGTGCCGGTGTATCGCGAGCTGCTCAGCGACGCCCTCTCGCCGGTGCAAGCGTTCGCCCGACTCGATCGAGGCCAAGCCGCGGGGCTGTTTGAAAGCGTCATCGGCGGCGAAAAGGTGGGCCGCTACAGCTTCGTCGCCAGCGACCCGTTTCTACTGCTCGAAGCCTGCGGCAATACGGTCACGATTAGTCACAGAAAAAATCCCCCGCCACGGCAGGTCCGAGACCTTCAAGTGAGGGGGGCGCCGGAATCCTGGACCCGAGAAACCCTCGAAGTCCCCAACCCCCTTGAAACCCTGCGCGAGCACGTCCAAGCCATCCGCGTCGCCCACCTGCCCGCACTGCCGCCGTTCATCGGCGGCGCCGTCGGCTACGCCGGCTACGACACGGTTCGCTACGTCGAGCATCTCCCCAACGCCCCTAAAGACGACCGCGGCCTGCCCGATCTGGCCTTCGGCCTCTTCGACCACATGGTGGTGTTCGACAACGTCCGCAAGACGGTACACGTGCTGGTGCTGGCGGACCTCCGCGGCGCCGATGGCGACGAAACGGCGCGCCGCTACCACTCCGCCTGCCGCCGCGTCGACGGGTACGTTGAAGCGCTCGACGCGCCCGCCGATTCACTGAGGCTCGCCGACATCGACGCGAGTGGCGAGCTTGCGCTCGACTACCGCTCCAGCTTCACGCAGCCGCAGTTCGAGCAAGCGGTGCGCAAGTGCGTCGAGTACATCCGCGCCGGCGACATTTTTCAGGTGGTGGTCAGCCAGCGGCTGGAAGTCGACTTCGCCGTGCCGCCGTTCGAGCTGTACCGAACCTTGCGCGTCGTGAACCCCAGCCCGTTCATGTTCTATCTGCGGATGCCCGGCGCCACGCTGGTGGGCAGCTCGCCGGAGATCATGGTTCGCGTGGTCGACGGCCGCGTCACCGTGCGCCCGCTAGCCGGCACCCGCCGCCGCGGCGCCACCGAGGAAGAGGACGACCGCCTCGCCGCCGAATTGCTCGCCGACCCCAAGGAATGCGCCGAGCACGTCATGCTGGTCGACCTGGGGCGCAACGACGTCGGCCGCGTCGCCCAGTTCGGCACCGTTGATATCTCCGATGTGATGGTGATCGAACGCTACAGCCACGTCATGCACATCACCTCGAACGTCTGCGGGCAGCTTCGCGACGACTGCGACGCCTTCGACGCGCTAGCCGCTTGCCTGCCGGCGGGCACCGTCTCGGGCGCCCCGAAGGTCCGCGCGATGGAAATCATCGACGAAATCGAACCCCACCGCCGCGGCCCGTACGCCGGCGCCGTGGGCTACATCGACTTTGCGGGTAACATGGATACATGCATCGCCCTGCGAACGGTGGTGGTGCAGAACAAGACGGCCTATGTGCAAGCCGGCGCCGGCATCGTCGCGGAAAGCATCCCGGCGATGGAATACCAAGAAACGCTTAACAAAGCCCGCGGGTTACTGAAAGCGATTGAAATAACCCAGCAGCGGGCGAAGGAGGGCAAATGACGAAATCCGAATGACGAATGGAGGAAGAGTTCACTTCAGTAGTCTTCCATTCGTCATTCGTCATTCGTGCTTCGTCATTCAACCTGATGAAATCGCTAGCCGGTCAATTCCTCGTCGCCTCGCCGCACCTGCGCGATTCCAACTTTGCGCAGTCGGTGGTGCTGATGCTCCAGCATGAAGAGCAGGGGGCGCTGGGCGTCGTCCTCAATCGCCCCGGCGACAAGACGGTCGACGAAGTCTGGGAAATGATCGGCAGCGAACCGGTCGGCTGCGACGAGCTCGTCCACGTCGGCGGCCCCGTGCCGGGACCGCTGATTGCGCTGCACAATCAGCGCAGCTTCGGCGAGAAGGAGATTCTGCCGAAGCTATTCATGTCGATGCAAAAAGACTCGATCGACCTGGTGGTTCGCCGCACCGGCGCCAAGTTTCGCCTGTTCAGCGGTCACTCCGGCTGGGGCGGCGGGCAACTGGAAAACGAAATGCGCGTCGGCGGGTGGCTCACTTCGCCCGCCAAGGCGCGCGAGGTGTTCTCCGACCCCGAAGCGCTCTGGAAAAGCGTTTGCGGCGACATCGGCCGCCGCATTATCGCCCCCAATATTCCGCCTGAAAGAATGCCCAAGGACCCGGGGCTGAATTAGCGGCGACAACGTAGCAGGCATACTCCGGATGCCGTAGCCGCCCGACTCTTCGCCAAAACCATGTATCAGACTACGATAGAGTCCAGCGTCAAGAAACCAATGAGGGGCGGCGGATGACTCGCGGCTGGATTGCCTATCTCGCGTTATCACTATTTCTGACCGCGGGGTCAGAGCGCACGGCTCGCGCCGCCGACGTCGACGCAGTCAGCTTCGATCGCGACGTGCGCCCGATCCTCTCCGACAAGTGCTTCGCATGCCACGGCCCCGAAGAGGCCTCCCGCGAAGGGGGCTTCCGGCTCGACGTTAAGGAGAGCGCCTTCGGCGACGCCGACTCTGGCGCACACCCCATCGTCCCCGGTAATGTAGATTCCAGCGAACTGATCGCCCGCATCGCCAGCAATGACCCGTCGCTGCGAATGCCGCCGCCCGACAGCCACAAGACGCTCACGCCTGAAGAGATCGACACGCTCCGCCGCTGGATCGCCGCCGGGGCGCCGTGGAACAAACATTGGTCGTTGATCCCACTGACGCGGCCGGTGCTTCCGCCCGTCACTCACGCGAACTGGGCCCGCGGCGCCGTCGACCAATTCGTCCTCGCCCGCCTCGAAGAAGAAGGCCTTGCCCCGTCACCCGAAGCCGACCGCGCTACGCTCCTCCGTCGCGTCACCCTCGACATCACCGGCCTCCCGCCAACTTCCGCCGAAGTCGAAGCCTTTCTCGCCGACAGTCGCCCCGACGCCTACGAGCAAGTCGTCGACCGCCTGCTGGCCTCGCCGCGCTACGGCGAACACATGGCCCGCTTCTGGCTCGACGCCGCCCGCTACGGCGACACCCACGGCCTGCACCTCGACAACTACCGCGAGATGTGGCCCTACCGCGATTGGGTGGTCCGCGCGTTCAACGCCAACCTGCCGTTCGACAAGTTCCTCATCGAGCAACTCGCCGGCGACCTTCTCCCCTCGCCCACAGAAGACCAACTCATCGCCACCGGCTTCAACCGCTGCCACGTCACGACCGGCGAGGGCGGCTCGATCGACGAGGAAGTCTACGTCCGCAACGTCGTCGATCGCGTCGAGACGTTCGGCACGGTCATGCTCGGCCTCACCATCGGCTGCGCCCGCTGCCACGACCACAAGTACGATCCGCTCTCGATGGCCGATTTCTATTCGCTGTTCGCCTACTTCAACAGCCTCGAAGGCAACGCCCTGGACGAGAACCGCGAAGACCCGGCGCCGGTCATGCGCGTGGCGACTGCGCCGCAGACGGCG
>JBGSYU010000533.1:0-2492 GCA_041750715.1 Lacipirellula sp. | reverse complement strand
GAACTGCGCCGCCATCGGCAGCATCCCGCGGTAGAGCTCGACCGCCAGTTCCAGCGCATCGCGCTGCCCGCTGCCGCCGCGGGGCAGCACCAACGACACCACCGCGGCGACCGGTTCCGCCGCCATCGCCGCGAGGTCGCTCAGGTTTACCCCCAACGCTTTGTGCCCGACGAGCGCCGGCTCAACCTCGCTCAGCACAAAGTCAACCTGATCGGTGATCGTATCGGTCGTTATCACGATGTCGCGATCGGCAGCCCACGCGAGCACGGCCGCATCGTCTCCCACGCCAACGCGCAGCAGCAAGCTCGTCGGCAAGTTTGCCTTCAGCCAATCGATGAATTGCAGTTCCATGCGAGCCCGCCACCGCATACGCAATCGGGAGGGCGAGGCTCCCGCCGAGCCGCGAACCGGGTACACGGTCCAGGCACAGAGGAGCTTCGCCCTCCCAGATTTCGCCACTTCGCCAATATCCCACCAATCGCCCTCAGCGAAAACCCAGATTGTCCCGCGAAAACGCTTGCAATCGCGCGCAGACGCCACTACCGTTACCCACATACGGCACGCCCGGTACGCATGCCCTCCCGGCTAGCGGCAGGCGATATGGAGATCCGCCGGTGCTAGTAGTCTCTCGAAAACTCGGCGAACGCATTTTGATCGGCGACAAAATCGCCATCACGGTGGTGAAAGTCGCCGGCGGCGCCGTCCGCATTGGCGTCGAGGCGCCGGCCGAACTCGCCATCATGCGCGAAGAGCTGGCGATCGAAATTCGCGAGGCCGAAGAAGCCGCGATTGAATCATCTGAGCGATAGCGTACGCACGTGGAGCCGTCATTCTTCGCTGCGCTCAGAATGACCGAGGCTGCGCTCAGTATGACGGCAGCTACACTATTTCACCACCGTCGGCTCGTCGACAGCCTGGTCCGGCTGCTTCACCATCCGCGGCTCGACGTGCAGTTCCCCGCGCACATCGACGATCCCCGGCGCCTTCACCGAGTTTAGCGGTCCGAACTGCTCGATGCATCGCTCGATCCGCCCGATCTTCTCGCCGACCTCGGCTTCGCCCGGCACCCCCGCCATTGGCGAGGCGCCCCAGATAATTCGCGTGCCTCCCAGGGTCACGATGTCGTAGATGAAGAATTGAACTTCGCCGCGCAGTTCCGGTCGGGCGCGCGGCGTAATCGTGTCGAGGTGCAGCGGCTCCCACGCGTCGGTCAGCCGATTGACGATTTCAACCGCCCCCTGAGCGCGGGCGTCTCCCCACGTCTGCCCCACCGCCGGCTGCCCCACGATGCCCGTGATCCGCGGCAACGACTTGCGGCGGATCAGTAGGACGTCCGCCGCCGGCAGATGTAGTCCCCCGGCGTCCACCGGCAGCAGTTCTCCCCGCGCCGTTTCAATTACCGCGACCGGCCGCCGGTACGTCAGCTCGATATGCACGGCCGGCGGAAATTTTTTCTCGACGCGATCCACCGATTGCACCCACGGATGCAAGCCAAACGCTCGATGGATCGTTTCCAAAAACCCGGCGTCGAGAATCGACAACCGGCCGTCCAGGCCCGCGCTGTGAATCACCTGACGACGCACGTCGGCGACGATCCACTCCGGCGGCGGCGATACGGTGATCGCCCTTTCCGGCAGAACATATCGCTCGCGGCTCGCCACCGAC
Source organism: Lacipirellula sp. (assembly GCA_041750715.1). GTDB lineage: Bacteria > Planctomycetota > Planctomycetia > Pirellulales > Lacipirellulaceae > Lacipirellula. Next base: position 827 of record JBGSYU010000533.1, on the reverse strand, counting down.
GGCGCCGCCCAGCGCCACGCCGCCTGCGCACTCCAGCCAAGCAGCATCACGACGGCCAGCGCTACGAGTACTCTCGCCCGCCGGCGCGCCAGCGGATGCTCGTTCACCGGCGACGGCGCGTTCCTGATGCCGTCGCGAGATTTTCCCTTGGGGGCCTTCTTGGTCGCCGGCGTGGCCGTCGTCTTACCGGTGCTAATGCGAACCAAGCCAACACCTCCCTGCGTTGCTCGATAAACGCCCCCGGCTGTGCCGGGGGACAATCGGATGGTCCGCTGCAACTAATTGCGTCCCCCGGCAGAGCCGGGGGCTACAGCATCGCCCGCCGTCGATCTCACCAAATCTCCAGCTCGGTCTCCAGCTCAACCCCCAACCGCTCGGCCACCCGGCTGCGAATCAGGTCAATCAGCCGCAGCACATCCTGGCTCGAGGCTCCATCCCCCGCCACGATAAAGTTCGCATGCCGCTGGCTGACTTCGACAGCCCCCACCCGCGTTCCCTTGAGCCCGGCTTGCTCGATGAGCATGCCGGCGCTCATTCCGCGTGGATTCTTGAACACGCACGCCACGTTTTGATGCGATAGCGGCTGGCTCGCCTTTTTAACGATCCACTGCTTTTGCATCCGCTTGGTCAGTTGGGCCGCATCGTCGGGCTCCAACTCGAACTCGCCGCTGAGAATTACCAGTTCGTCGAGGCTGCTCTGCCGGTAGGCGAACACCAGATCCTCTCGATTGCGCTGCAAAATGTCGCCGGCACGGGTCATCACGGTGGCTCGGCAGGCCCATTGGCCGATGTCGCCGGCCCGGCTGCCGCTGTTGCCGTGCAGGGCG
>JBGSYU010000532.1:0-1935 GCA_041750715.1 Lacipirellula sp. | reverse complement strand
GAAGTTTTTCAGGCGGTCGTGTACGAGAGCCGCGATGTAGTCGACGCCGATGCCGACGTCGTCGCCGCACTTCGCAACGGCGACGTTGACTGGATCACCGTCACCAGTTCAGCGATCGCCCGATCGCTGGCGGCGCTCCTGGGCGACGACCTGCACCGGGCGAAGCTGGCCGCCATCAGCCCGCTCACGGCCGGCGCGATTGCCCACGCCGGGCACGCAGCAGCCGTGGTCGCGTCAAGCTACACGATGGCCGGATTAGTTGACGCGATTCTAGCGGCGGAGTTGGCAAGAGGATGAAATTGCCGGCAGCAAAATCGAACTTCCGGCCCCCTCCCGCTTGCCAGCATTATGCAGGTGCTATTAGCCCCAGAGGGGCGGCGTAGCGTAGCCAGGCGCGCAAGCCCCTGGTTGGCGGCACGACGAAATCCCGAAGCCCCGGAGAGGCGACATGATTTGGTAGTTGTGAACGACGAACGATGTCGCCCCTCACGGGGCTTATCCGAACTCCATCCGGCGAAACCAGGGGCTTGCGCCCCTGGCTACATGACTCGGCCCCTCCGGGGCCAATGCGCTTGAGTCGCTAGCGCCTGCATGATGCTGATCTGGGCGAGGAGACCGGAAATATCCAAGGGACGCCGCGAACGCCGACGCGATGGGCAAACCGTTCCGGTTCTGACGCCTACAACGCGAAACGTCTGACGTTTGATGAAACGGCAGCAATAGGCCCGATGACAGGGGAACAGTCGTTCCCCGCCCTCCGGAATCGCTCGATGCACGGCCCGCAATTGCCCAAGATTCGAGCCACGTTGTATTTGCCCGCTGACCTGCTGGACGAAGCTCGCAACGCCGCCGTGCATCTCGCCGGGTTTCCGGCGCGGCTGACGCTCACCAAGTTGGCCGAGCTCGCGCTCCGTGCGGAGCTGACGCGCCTGAAGCTGCTGCACAACGACGGCCGCGACTTCCCGCCGCGCGACGCCGACCTTCGCGGCGGAAGGCCGATCGCCGCCTGAGGAGTTTGCTATGGATTCCACCTCGCCGCACATTCCCGCGCCTTCGTTAGCCTGGTCGCATGTGGCCGCATCGCAGGGAGAATCCCCGCTGGGTAGCGCCGCTCAGTCCAACGCGCCCGCTCCGCATTGCCGTGCAGAAGACGCTACGCAGCTTCGAGCTCGGCTGCTACGAATGATCGTCGACAGCGAGCACTCGCGCAAAACGGCCGCTGCGGAAGCGTCTCATGCGCGCTAGCTCCGCGGCGATTTGGTTGGCTGCCGCAGTGTCGTCCCTTTTCGCGCCGGCGTCGACTTCGATGGCCGAGTCGTTCGCTGGCTTGCTCGGCCTGCCTCAATCGCTGGAATCTGCGTTTGCGCCGCGCGTGCATCCGTCGGCGATTCAGGGTTCGGCCGACCGACCGCATCCGGCCGTGGCGAGAATCGTCGTGCCGGAAGGCGACGGCGCGACCTCGTACGGCAGCGGCACGTTGGTCGACGTCCGCAATCAATTCGGACTGGTGGTGACCAACTGGCACGTCGTCCGCGACGGGACCGGCGAGGTCGAGGTGGTCTTCCCCGATGGATTTCGCTCCAAAGCGCGGCCGCTGAAGGTCGACGCGGATTGGGATCTTGCGGCGCTAGTCATTTGGCGGCCGCCGGTGCAACCGGTGAGGCTTGCCGCCGCCGCGCCGCAGCCGGGGGATCAACTCACGATTTGCGGCTACGGTTCGGGCCAGTATCGCGCCGCCACCGGCCGTTGCACGCAGTATTACGCGCCAGCCGTCAACCTGCCGCAGCACATGGTCGAGCTCGACGTCGAAGCGCGGCAAGGCGATTCGGGCGGGCCGATCTTCAACGATCGAGGCGAATTGGCCGGCGTCTTATTCGGGGCAGGGCGGGGCACGACGCTGGGAAGCTTTGGCGGCCGCGTCGGCTCGTTTCTCGG
>JBGSYU010000531.1:0-26760 GCA_041750715.1 Lacipirellula sp. | reverse complement strand
CCAGCGCGATCGCTTCGTCGGCTCGCGCCCGGGCTCGATCGACGGCGCCCAGCCCCAACAGCATCTCGCCCGAGCGGACGGCCGTGGGCGCATGTCGCGGGTCGAGGCCCGCGGCCGCCTGCATGTGCGCTACGGCTTCTTGCCGCGAACCCGATCGCCACAGCACTTCGGCGAGTTGCCGACGGGCGTCGATGTCGCCGGGGCTGGTCGTAACCGCTTTTTCCAGGAGCTCGTGAGCGTGCGTCCAGTTCCCGCGTTCCATCGCCGCCACGCCCTCGCAAGAAAGCTGCCGGCAGGTGGCGACCGAATCGGGCACTACTTTTTGCTTACGGAACGTCGAGCACCCCGATTGCGCCATGACGAGCGTCGCCGTAAGAAATGCGATACGCGACAAGCGGCCGCGGCACGGGTCGCGAAACGACCTCAATGAGTGCGGGGCGGCGTCCATCAAGCGCAAGCGCTCTCGCCCGCGATCAACTCGGCCACGCGGACGCAGAAGTTGTCGTTCAGCACTAGCACTTCGCCGCGAGCGATCAGCCGGCCGTTGACGTAAATATCGGCCGGATCGCCGGCGAGTTTGTCCAGCGGCACGACGGCGCCTTGCTTCAGCTTCAGCACTTCCTCCAGATGCATGTGCGTGCGGCCCAGTTCGATCGTCAGGTCGAGCTGTACGTCGCGCATCAGCTCCAGCGACGCCGCATCGGCGCTCGGCGCAGCGCCGGCGAAGTCTTGGAATTTGAAGGCTTGCACGCCGCTGGGCAGCGACTCGGCCGGCTCGTCGATCGACGCCAGCGCCTGCTCCGCTTTGCGAAGGAGCAGTTCAATGTCGTCCTGCGAGACACCCGCGCCGCCGCTCGACGTCGTCGGCTTGGAGCTCGGGCCGGGCGAAGCGGCCGCATTCACCGGCGAATCGCCGGCGACCGGCGCCTGCCGAAGCAGCGCTTCGATCGCGTCTTGGTCAACTTGCCGAGAATCGTCTGCCATGGAATCCCTTCCTTAGCGGGCATACATCGTGTGCTTGGCACAGCCGTTGTCATCCAGAGCGTAGCGAAGGATCTAGATTCTTCGCTACGCTCAGAATGACCTGAACCCGCTATGCCTGTCCAAAATGCCTCATCGCTCGACGAATGAAAACTCGCTGAACACCGCTTCGCGCACGAGGGTCTTGCCCAAAGCGCGGTTGACTTTCTCCAATATGATCCGTTTGATCAAGCCCAAACCCGGGTCCGTGAAGTCCGACGACTGCATCCCGCGAATGGCGATGGTCACTTGTTCGTTGAGCCGCTTCTCGTGCAGCAAATACCGCTCGGTAAACTCCGGTTCTTCCGCCGCTAGCACCACGCCGAACAACTCGAAGTCGACGTTCAGACTCGCCCCCGTCGACCGATTAAACGCGACGACGTGATACGTTCCCAGGCTTACCTCATGCGAATCGGCAAGGGGAGGCTCCCCATCGTCGCCGGCGCGCTCGCTCTCGGCGTCTTCCGCGGTGGTCTCGCCGGTCCCGCGATTGGACTGGGCCAGCGCTTCGCCGATGCGCCGAGTCTCTTCCGAGGTCGGCAACAGCGCCATTGCTGCCGCGACCTGGATCAGCACGATCACCGAGACGTAGGCCAACGCCTTCACCATGCTCATCACGCCAGACCGCTTCCGCGGGGCGGCCTCGACGTTTTCTGGTTCTGCGTGGCCTTCTGACATGGCTGGCAATCCTGAACTGTTTCACGCCCCATCGCTTGGGCGTCGAAGGTTGCGCGACATGTCAATTTTAGCTCGGAAATGCCGCCTCGTAGTCTCGTTGTGCGAATCGCTCTGCGGAACGGCAAAGCCGCGGAGGTCTCGTCATTCTGAGGTACTCCGAAGAATCTGGTCCTGGGTACGCGGTCCGGACCCTTCGGAGTACCTCAGGGTAACAGGGTTATGGCATCGCTACGAACCAACTCGTCCTTCTAATCGTTACCCCACGCCCGCTTATCTCCGCAGCGCCAGCAGCTCATCCAGAAGCTGCTGCACCGCCGTAATCACTCGGGCGCCGCCGCGGTACTGCGTCGACGCCAGGATCAACTCGATCAGGTTTTGCCCGATATCGGTGTTCGACAACTCGACTGCGCCGGTGGTGATGGCGCCGATGCCTTGCGAACCGGGATCGCCTTCGATGGCTAGGCCCGAGTTCACGCCCGTCGTGAACAGATTGTCGCCGACCTGCCGTAAACCGCCGTTGTTGGCGAACGTGGCCATGCGAATTTGGCCCAGGTCGCGCGCAGTGCCGTTGCTGAACACGCCTTGGATGCGACCCGAATCCGAGATGATGAAGCTAGTTAGCGTCCCGGCCGCGGAGCCGTCTTGCGAGCTGACGCTCAGCGCGCTGACGGTGTTTTTGTCCTGCGGCGACAACCCCGTGACTTGCGAGAAGTCGAGCTGAAACTCGAGCGGCGAGTTTGCGGGAGAATTTCCCCGTTCGATAGCGACGCGATCCTGGGTGGCGGAAACAAAGCGTCCGTTGCCGTCGGTGGTGATGACACCGGTGCCTACCAGGGTGCTTGAGTCGATGAGCGAATCGTTATCCGAGGAAGTCGCGATCCAGCGGAATTTCGCGCCGCTGGGGCTTACGTCCTCAAGCACCGTCGTCACGCGCACGCTCAGCGGCGTGCCCAGGCTGTCGTACACCAAAAACTCCGCCGTGGCGCCCTCGCCCACCGCGTCCTGACTCTTCGTAAATGGCAACGTCACGGCCTGGGCGACGCCCGTCGCCGCGGGCGTGAGCCTGAAAGCCGAGAGATTGATGCTCAGAGCGTTTTGCACGCCGACATTCGACGTAAACTCCAACCGGCTGTCTGCCGTGACCGTTCCGCCATAGCTAATTCCCGTATCAGGAAACGTATCTTCGTCCGCATCCTTGACGACTCCAAAGGCGTCTTCCATGAACGCCAGCAGTTCGCCGACGGAAGTTGTCGCGGAAATCGCCAGCGAGCGTTCGCCCAACTGGCGCCCGGCCTTGCTGCCCGTGAACGATAGATCGCCCACTTGAAACAGGTTGGTATAGGTGGCGCCGTTGCGCGACACCACGTCTAACAGCCGCGTACCGAAGTCGATCGGTGGACCTTCCAAGCTGATCTCCGGCGCCGATGCAATGGCGGCGTCCGGCGTATTATCGATGTACGATCCGCCCGGCGCAATCGTGTCCACCAGGTGATATGCGGTCGAGTCGGTCGCCGTGTTGCGGTAGATGCGAACGCTGTCGTACTCCGCCGTCGTCGGCGTCGGAATATCTTCCAAGCGAATTCGCGGCGCATTCACCCCGCTTGCCGTGAACGGGCCAAACTTCGACGTTGGCCGGCTTTCGGCGTTCGTCGTCGAGTGGAAGAACGTCACGTAGTAGCTGTAACTGCCGTTTCCCAGCCCCGTGTCGTCGAGCAGTGCGTTGCCGGCGATGGCGGCGTCGGTCGCCGTGTCCGTATAGGAGGTCGTGCCGGCGGCAAGCGTGGAGACGAGTCGGTATTCCCCGTTGACCGTCGAATCGTTGCGATAAATCCGAACGGTGGGAAAGTCGGCCAGATCCGCCGGCGTCGGGATGTTGTTGAGGTCGATGGAAGCGACGTTGCCGGGAACCAGCACCGCGGCGGTGACCGTCGAAGCGGAACCTTCATTGCCGTCGGCATCGACGTACGTGACGCGGTAGCTGTAATTGCCCGAGTTAATGACGGCGCCGGGGGTCGATCCCACGGTCGTTGTATCCGCGGGTCGAGCCACCGGACTGCCCGTAGCCACCGTCGTCGGGAACTCGCTAGAGCCATCGCTTAGCACCGCCGATTGAATAATGCCCGGTCGCAAGAGCGCGAGATCGTCGTTCGGATTCAACGCGCCCTTGAGCACCACATTCTCCGTCGCCTGCGCCACCGCGGCCGCTCCTAGCGGAATGCGCAACGGCGACAACCCCGTCGGCACAATCTCAAAGTCCGCATCGATGCTGTAACCCAACACGCGCTGCCCGGTAATCGTGACGATCTCGTTCTGCGAATTCGTCTTGAACTGCCCGTTCCGCGTGTAGAGCTGCTCGCCCTGCGGACCCTGCACGATAAAGAACCCGTCGCCCTGAATCGCGAGGTCCAGCGGATTCGAGCTGATCTCGATCGTGCCCTGCGTGAAGTCGGGCGTGATCTCCGCCACCTTGGCGCCCAGACCGATCTGCCGCGGGTTGGTGCCGCCGCGACTGCCGGTCGGCGCCGAGCCGATGCCCTGCGTCTGCAAGAACTGCGTCGCGAAATTCACCGTCGACTCTTTGAAGCCGACCGTGTTCGCGTTCGCCACATTGTTACCGACGACGTCGATCGTCGTTTCCGCCGCGGTCAGACCGGTGAGCGCGGTGCTGAGTGCCGATTGTAAACCCATTTCTATTTCTCCCTAAAGGGGGCCATTGATTGCGTTTGAAAGCCCCCGGCTCTGCCGAGGGACTGGCTCAAGGGCGTTTTATTCCTTACACGTCCCCCGGCAGAGCCGGGGGCTTTGAATTCGAAGGGCAAGTTATGAAGCTGCGTTCTCATCGCGTCCCTCAACTGCTGCCGGGCGGCTCCGCCGAGGGAAACTCCAGACCCTCAAGTGCTGCGCCGTCATCCGCGCCGTCGGCGTCCGCGCCGCTGGTCGAAGTTACAGGCGCGATGTAAGGCGGCCGAATCTCGCCGACGTTCTTCAAGCTGACGGTGAATGTCCGGAGCGTATTCACCAACTGCGGAGTACCGGTCAGCACCAGAGCGGTCAGATCATCGGTCGCCAACGTGTCGAGGAAGGTCGCCTTCTTGCCGTCGCCGATCGAGCCCACCAGGCGGAAATCTTCCTCGCCGACTTTGCGACGATAGATTTGCTTCTGCCCCGTCGTTTCCGGCAGGTTGCTCAGCAGCACCGACTGCGGCTCGCCAGTGAGCGTCAGCTTGCGACCCTCGACGCCTTGCAGGGCGTCGACGCCGAACAGGTCGCTGCCTTGCTGCCACACCGCTCGGTATTCGTACTCGCCCGCCTCGACGCCGCCCTTCTCGGCAGACGCGCGGCCCGAGGGCGCCACGTCGAAGTGCAGCTTCGGACTGCCGTGGGCGACCGTCACCCGCCCTACGGTGCCGGTGACCCTCTGCTGATCGTCCGAGATGCCGTCGATCTCCGCGCCAATGAGATTGGTCGCGCTAGCGATGTTCTGCCCCAGCAACACCGAGTCGAGCGTCTGCGTGAGCTGCTCCGTGGCGCCCACGGAGCGAATCTGGCCGATCTGCGCAACCAGCTCGTCGTTACTGAGCGGGTTCAGCGGATCCTGATTCTGCAGCTCCGCGATCATCAGCTTCAGAAAGTCGTCGATGTTGACTTCGTTGAGCCGATCCGGGCCGGGCGGCCGATTGGTCACAGAATTGATAGTGGGGAATTGCGACATACGATTTTTTGCTCAAAGCGTTTGGGATTCTAGATTCGAACGTCGAGTCCGACGTTCGATGGTAGGGCGCCAGGACGTGCTGACTTCGCCGACGCCGTTTTCACGGAAGGCGCCGCCGCTCGCCCGCGCCGCTCCTGCGAATCCGATTCGTTGCGATCCGCGTTTCTGTCGTGCGGCGCATTGTCGCCGCTTCCTTGCCAGTCGTGGCGAACGTCGACGTCGAACTTCTCGATGCGAATATTCTGCTCCGCCAGTCGCTCGCGCAGCGCCGGAAGATTGTCGAGCAGCGCGTTGCGCGCCGCGGGGGTCTCCGCCTCGAGCTTGGCCGTCATCACGCCGTTCTGAACGGCAACCTCGATTTGAACTACACCTAATTCCGGAGGCGCCAGCCGGACCTGCACGCGGCCATCGCGTTGCTGCGCGGCCCGCAAAGCGCCTTCCACCCGCTGCACGAAGCGCGGACGGTCGATCTGCGGACTCCTTTCGGAAGCGCCCGCGTGCTCGGCGCGCCGCAGCGAACCGGCGGCAAGCCGATCGAGCGTCGCCGCGGCACGCGGCGCGGAAGAGATCGGACTAGCCGAATCCACAGCTTGCGTGGCGAGAGTTTCGGACGCCGACGTCGCGCCTTCGCCGCTTCGTTCCAATAGTGCGACATGCCGCTCAACCGCCACCGCTAGCTCCGCCGCGATGCGAACGGGCGAAAGCTTCGCGCGCTCGGCGTTCTCTTCCTTGGAGCCGCGCGAAGCGCCTTCTGCATCACGCTTGGTCTCAGAGTCGATGGCGCGGCCCTCTGCTAGGCCTGCATTGCCGACCTGCGACTCGGCCCCTTGCGCCTCGACCGCTTCGGCTCGTTTCGCCGCCTTGCCTTTCACCGTTCGCGAATCGTCCGCAGCAACGCCTTCCGTAGGTAGTCGCTCGGCTTTGCTGCCGGCCGTCGAATCGTCGGCGACGCGCTTTTCGGCAGGGGTCGCTCCGTCGAGATCGCCGCTCGCTGCATCGTCTCGCTGGGTGCGCCGCAATTTGCCGGCGGGCTTTGCCGAATCGTCAGACGAGTCGCCGTCAACCGACGAACCCTCGGCGGCGTGCGCATCGGCAATCGCTTTGGCGGTTTGGGACAATGCCCCTTCGTCGACGATCGCATTGGCTTTCAAAATGGCTGCGGTAGCCGCGACGTCGACGCTCGCCGGCGGCGTCTCGTCAGCCAACGCACCCGCCGCCGCCGATATCTCGACCTCGTCGGCTTTAGGCGCCTCCTCGGCCTCACGCTGCTCCTCGGCGCTGGGCAAACTGACGACCGGTCCGCCGGCCTCGTCGGCCCGATCGTCGGGCGTCTCATACGACGTCGGCGCATCCCCGATCGACGCCTCACGCTCCGGGCGTTCTTCCGATGCCGGCGCGTCGATGGCCGACGTCGATTCGCGCGGCCGCTCCGATTGGTACGCCTGCTCCAGCGCCGGCCCGAAGCCACGCCCCGGGACGACGCCTGGCGACGACGCTTCGTTCGCGCGCGCCGGCGTTGCAATCTGAAGCAATGCGTCAATCGTCGATACGGACATCCATGTCTCCTCGGCGTTACTTCTCGGCGTTACTTCTCTTGGGCCTTGAGTTGCTCGAACGCTTCCAGCTTCTCGTCGATAAACGGCTTCGCCGGATCGCCGGCGAGCATTTTGCGCTGAATGCGATAGAGCATCTCTTTTTCATCGTCCGCCGTGAACGTCTTCAGGATCGCTTCGCGGTTGCGCGGCTTCATGCTGCCCAGCAGTAGGATGACGTCGTCGATCCGATTGTCGGTGATGTACTTTATTAAAATTGCCTTCGACTCCTTCGGCCGAAGCAGCTCCAACTGCTCGCGCACGTCCTGCATCGCCTCGCGCAGGACCAGATTGCCCTGTTCGTCCAGATACTTGGCGACTTCTTTTTTGAGCTGGGCGTAGTTCTCGATCGCACCGTCGAGTTGCTTGAGCTGGTAATCGAAGTTCACCAGCGAAACCGCCAATTGCTTTTGCTTGGCGTCGAAATGCAGCGATGCGGTTTTCGTCCGCCGCCGCTGCTCGTCGAACGACGGCTCCTCGCCGGGGACGTGCGCCACTTGCTTTACTTTCGACGCCTCGATCTCCTCCAGATCCACGTCTTGCACCAAGGCCACGATGCGAAACAGTTTCCGATCGTCGAGCTGGCCCGACTGGCGAAGATAGCCGTACCCCAGCGCCGCGGAAATCGTCGTCGCAACGCAGACGTATCCGATTAGGGGAACTAATACCCCCAGCAAGCGACTCATCATTCGATCCCTTTCCAGCGGGTGGCCGCCACCTCGTCGAGCACCTTCGTCTCCGCTCGCCGTACCGCCTCGCGATGCTGCTGCCGCTGTCGCTCTTCGAGTTTGTCCAGCACGCGCACTTCGCGGTCGGCCTCGACTAGCGTTTGCCGTCGGCGCTCCACTTCTTCGGCCAGCTTCACGGCCTGCTCGGCCAGCGTGCGGCTCTGAGCTTCCAGAGCGAGCTGGTAGCGCTGGGAAGCGAGGAGTTGGTTCACGTCGAGCGTTCCCGATTGCATCATGCGCCGTTGCGAATCGGCGAGCAGCACGCCCTCGGCGGCGACCGACTGCCATTGTTCCGCCAGAATTCGCTCCGCTTCGTACGCCGTGGCCAGGCGCCCCCGCTGCTCGTCGCGATGAATCTCGCGGAGCCGGCGGAGCGTCTGGAGTCGGAATTGAAATCTAGCCATACTAAACTCCCCCTCCCTCGAAGGTCTCGGACCCGCCGTGGTGGGGAGGGGCTAGGGGAGGGATTTGCGATCGTAACCTAGGAGAACTGCAATGTCGGGCACGGTCATTCTGAGGTACTCCGAAGAATCTGGCCGGACCCTTCGGAGTACCTCAGGGTGACTGCTTCCTGACGTTGCAGTTCTCCTGGACCGTAAACTTAAGACTTGTCGTAATTCCTACCCCTTCTTGATCACGGTAGGCCGCTTCATCGCAGCTTGTTGAACCGGCATCGCCGACGTCGCGGTCGGCGCAACCGCCGCCGGCGCGGCCGCATTCATTCGCGCGATGCACTTTGCCGCCAGCGCGATCAGCTCTTTCCGAACCGCGTCGATCTCCACGCGCTCCTCGACTTGCTGTCGTAAGAACCTGTTAATCTCGTCCCGCATTTCCACCGCCGCGTCGAGCGTGCGGTTGGCGCCCCGGCGGTAGGCGCCGATCGTAATCAAGTCTTCGTTTTCGGCGTACGCAGACAGCAACTCGCGCACCACTTGTCGCGCCTTTTTCTCGTCGGGCGCAGACAAGTCGTTTGCCAAGCGGCTAATGCTCCGCAGCACGTCGATCGCCGGATAATGGCCGCGCTCTGCCAGCCGCCGCGATAGCCACACGTGGCCGTCGAGCAACCCTCGCACCGCGTCGGCGATCGGTTCGTTCTCGTCGTCGCCCTCGACCAGCACGGAGTAGAACGCCGTGATGCTGCCGCGGGTCGTTCGGCCCGCACGTTCCACCAGTTGCGGGAGCAAGGAAAACGTCGACGGCGGAAATCCCCGCGTCGTCGGCGGCTCGCCGGCCGCGAGTCCAATTTCGCGTTGTGCCAGCGCGAACCGCGTGAGCGAATCCATGACCAGCAGCACGTCCTTGCCCGCATCGCGAAAGTATTCCGCCACGGCCGTCGCCGCATAGGCGGCTTGCACCCGCAACAGCGCCGGCTCGTTGCTTGTAGCGACGACCACCACGCTGCGCGCAAGCCCCGCGGGGCCCAGCTCGCGCTGAATGAATTCGTTCACCTCGCGGCCGCGTTCGCCGATTAGCGCGATCACCGTTACGTCAGCCTGCGTGTAGCGGGCCATCATGCCCATCAGCACGCTCTTGCCGACGCCCGATCCCGCGAAAATTCCCAGCCGCTGCCCACGGCCGCACATCAGCATGCCGTCGATGCATCGCACGCCGGCGCCCAACGGCGCGTCGATCCGCGGCCGCTCGGTGGCGGTCACGCGATCGTTATGCAAGCGAAATCGATCCTCAAGCATTGGCTGCGGGCGGCCGTCGATGCACTGGCCGCGAGCGTCGACGACGCGTCCCAACAGTCCGGGGCCGATCTTCAGCGATCGAGACGTGCGAATCAGCCGCACTTCGCTGCCGCGCCGCACCCCGTCGAGTTCGCTGAGCGGCATCACCAATGTTCGATCGTCGCGAAAGCCGATCACCTCCGCCTCGACCTCGCCGCCCGACAGCCGCGCGATGCCGACGACGGCCCCGACCGGCGCCGGCATCCCGGCCACTGCCACGGTTAGACCCGTCGTCTGCACCACGCTGCCGGTCAGCCCGGTCAGCATTGCGCTATCAAGTTGTGAAACACTCACTGCCATAAATGCTTTACCACAGAGAACACAGAGGACACAGCGAATGACGCCTTATGATAACCGTCGCTTCTTTCTTATCACAAACTCTTCCTCTGCGATCTCTGTGTTCTCTGTGGTTAATGTCCTTGCTCTTCTAACAAAGTTCCTGTTTGATGCGATCCAATTGCGTCTCGAGCTGCTGGTCGATCGTGCCGAACTCCGTCGACAGCCGGCATCCGCCCGGCGAGACGGCCTCGTCCGCAATCACGTTTACCGTCGCCAGCGGTGCGAATACGGCCGCCAATTGATGGACCTGACGTTCGAGCGTCTGCCGATCGGCCGGATTGAGCCGTATCGTCACGTCGCCGCTGCCCGCCGCCAGTTGCAACGACTCGCGTAGCCACTGGACGCCGATCTCCGGCCGCCGCGCCACTTCGCCGCGCACTAGCCTCCCGGCGATGGCCACGGCCAGCTCGACCGCCGACGATTCCCAGTGCCGCAGCCAATCCTGCTTGGCATCCTCCACCTGCTTCACCGCCGCAGTGAGCGCCGGCGTGAGCGTTTGCATTTGCTTGGCGACTTTCTCGTCCAGGATTCGCTCGATCGCCTGCTCGGCCGCCGCACGCCCGGCGACCTCGGCGTCTTGCCGAACCGCCGCCGCCTCGCGCTTGGCCTGCTGCACGATTTGCGCCGCTTGGCCGCGAACCGCGCCCAGGTAGTCCTCCGCCTGCGCCGCCATGTCGGTCAGGTCGTATGCCACGCCGCGAAAGGCGGCGCCCGATGGTCGCTGCGGCGTATGCGTCTTGATAATGGTGGCCATGGTTATTCAATCTGACGAATCAGGTCGTTTCGTTAGCGACTATCGCGCCGCAATTCCCCCGGCGTGACATTCCCGCGCGATCCGCAAGAGTTCATACTGAGCCTGGCGCAACTCCGCCAACCGCGTCGGGCCGATCGCCCGCACTACCTGCCGTAGCCGGTTCGCCTGCCTTCGCGGCAATTTGCTCGCTACGCGGTTTAAGAATCGTTCGCTCGACGCGGCCAGCGCGCACTGCACCGTGCGTTCATCCGCCACGCGCAACGCCTCCAGCAACGCACGATCGCCCAGCGATTCCAATTCCCGCGACTGGTCTTCCAACACGTCCCCGTCACGTACTTGCGGCTTAGCGCTCTCTGTCACAATTTCCTCCGCCCAAACCTCGAACCCACCCGCCGCGCTGAAATCCAGCGAAGCCGTCCTAGGTTTCGCCATTCGCGCTGCCGCCGCCAACTCCGGTCGACTTTCCCCAACTTGCGGCTCTTGCCGCGACGAAAGCCGCGCCAGCAGCGACTCGCGTTGCCCAGGCTCCGTCTTCACGACCATTCGCCGCGCCAATTCGGCCGACTCCGCCGCTCGCTGCTGCCGCTGCCGATGCTGCAAGACGCGCTGAAGAAGTTGCGACTGCAACTCCGTCACGGCGCCCTCGTCGGCCGTTTCAAGGTTCGCCAGTCGATCGAGCACGTCGACTTGCAAGCCACCAGGTAGCGCCGCGAACACCGCCGCGCCCTGATGTTGCTCCAGCCGCGACAAGGCGACCGCGATCGTTTGCGCACTTTCGTGGCCGAGCAACTCCGCCATCAACTCGGCGTCGGCTTCATCGTACGAGTTGGCGCCATGAGGTTCGGCGGTGTCCCGCGATGCGACGGCATGAGGCTCCGTAAGCCCCAGTTTTATCGGCGCCGAATAAGTAAACTCGACCGCGTCCTCAACGGGTCGACCCCGAAGCCCTGCGGTGCGAAACTCGTTGAGGACGTCCTCGAGTTCGTCCGGATCGAGTTCGCCCAAGCGATCGACCTCGTCCAGAATCCGCGTCGCCTCCAACCGCGGCAAACACTCCAACATCTGCTCCGCCAGCGTCTCCTCGAGACTGGCGACCAGAATAGCGGCGCGGCGAATTCGTTGCGTGCGGTCGAAATTCATGGAAGTTTATAGTAATGCCACGAACTCAAGAGACGGGGATTGAACCACGACGGCACGATGGACAGGACGAAATGCATTTTGGAACGCAATCTACTTCAAGTGGGTTTAGCAGCGATTAGTGAGGATTAGTGTTCCTCCTCCTCTCTTCTTATTCTTCCGTCGCGTTCGTCGTGTCGTCGTGGTTAATGTATTTTTGTGGAGCTTTAGCCCGCATTTCCAATCCAAGTTCGAAGAATCGCCGCGGCCCCATCGGGGTCTTCCTTCACCAACTCCGTAAGGTCGTCCTTGAGCGTCGGTCCTTTGTTCAAACGCAGCCGCGGTCGGTTGCTATCGCGTGGCGCCGGGGCCGGGACGGCCCGGCTCGCCGTTTTGCCGCCGCCTGCCTCGGCGACAGTTTCGGGAGCAAGCGCCGGCGCCCGGAAGGCAAGGCTCGTATCCGCCGCGGGGATCGACTTCACCATCGACCGCAGCATCATTAGGCTCACCACCGCCAGGCCGGCCATAATTAGCGAACCAGAGTTGTTCCCCGCCCACAGCAGACCTTCGCTCGCCATTGACGGCTCCGGAATCGCCGCCGGCGTGAGCGATTGGAACACCGTCACCTCTACGAATTTCTGCCGGTCGACGGTCGACTCTTTCGGGAAGAGGTTTGCGACGGTCGCTTTGATCTTCGTACGCGTTTGTTCCTCGATCTGCCCTAAAATCGTCGCTTCGGGCCGCTCGTCGGGCTTCGCGTCCGGGGTTCGCTCGCGCCAGACGCGCACTAGATATTCGCTCGGAATAGAAATCGTCGCGTGGACCGTCTTGGGGGTCAGCCCCAGCATGCGGGTCTTTTCCTGCGTGTGGGGGACGAAGCTCTCGGTGTCGGTCGTCTCGCTCTCGGTCTTGTTCTCGTTCTTCGCCACCGCCTGCTCGACGCCTGTCCGATTTGGTCCTTGAGCCTTTACGCCCACTTCTCCCCGATCCTCAACTTGCGAGTTGGTGCTGCTTTCGGTCGCCTTCGATTCCCGAATCGCCGTCCCCTCGCCGTCCGGCTTCACGCTCTGTATTTCCGAACTGATCGTCGGGTCCAGCTCCGCGCTCACCTGCACATGGGCCGCCGGTTGAACGAAGTGCAGCAAATGCTCGATGTTTCGCTTCAGCGACGCTTCGTAGGCCAGCCGCGTTTGGTAGTAGGGATCGTCGAACGACGCGGACGTGATCGCCGACCCGCCGCCGCCAAATTCCGAGCCGTCGCTGAGATTGAGAATCGTCACCGCCGCCGGGTCGAGCCCGCCGATCGCGCCCGCCACCGCCTCGCGGATTAGTTTCATTTGATGCGGCTCGAGCGTAAAGCCGATTTCCGGCAACACGCTTACCGTCGCCGTCACCTTTTCCTTCTCAAACGCGACCGGGTCGCGGACGTCGTACAACACATTGGCGCGTTCGATGCCGCTCATCATGCTGATCATCATCGAAAGTTGCTGTTCTCGCGCCATTTTGAACCGCGCTTTCTTCGTCTCACCGTTCTCGAACATGCCCGTATCGAGCGAGTTTTCGAGTAACTTATCGAAATCGCGGGGCAGGGCGCCGGCCTCGGCGATGGCCGCGAGATAAGCCGTCTTCTTGCCGCGCGGTACGACGATCCGTCCGGACTGTCGCGGCAGCACCGTCAACCCTTTTTTGGCAATGGCCGCCTCGACGTAGTCCGCCTCGCGCGATTGCAGAATTTCGCCGTTGAACAGCAGCTCGTCCGAGGCCCCGGAGTACCCTTGAAACAAGTACCCCAGGCTGACGACGATCACCCCCAGCAGCAGCGTCGAAGTAATCCGCGCCGCCGGCGTCATCGAAGCGAACAGATCGCGCACCTGCGCGAGCGACTGATTCAAGAAACCCATCCATGGACCTCAGTGGGAAAAGCTATCAGCCTTCAGCTATTAGCCGTCAGCCAGAAGAATGAAAGCACCGCCTACCATCTCCTCTCTGGCTGATAGCTGAAAGCTAACGGCTAACAGCTCCTAAATCCGAATATCCTTTACTTCCTGATAAACCTGCATCACCTTGTTCCGCATCTGCATCATCATGCGAAACGCCAGATCCGCTTTCTGCACCGCCGTCAGCACCGCGGCCGGGTCGGCGTCGCCGCCGGTCACCAGCGTTTCGACCGCCATATCGGCCTGCTGCTGCATCGAGTTCACGTCGCGAATCGACTTGAGCAGCACCTCCTTAAACGACCCGCCATCGCCAACCTTGGCGCCAGTCGACGGCGGCAAGGGCAGGGGACTCTGCGTCGCCGATGCGTTGTAGATCGAATTCATGGTCTTAAAATCCCCCTCCCTCGAAGGGAGGGGCTAGGGTAGGGATTCTAGATCGTCGCGTTCAAAAAGGATGTTACGTTACGCTCGAACGCTCACGCAATAATCTGCAACGTCCGATTACCCATCTCCTTCGTAATCTCCAGCACCCCAATGTTCGCCTCATACGCCCGCGTCGCTTCCAAGGCGTCGACGAACTCCGTCGTCATGTCGACGTTGGGATACGCGACATATCCGTTGCCGTTGGCGTCCGGGTGGCCCGGTTCGTACTTCAACAGTGGCGGCTCCTTCGAATATTCGACGCTGCCCACCTTCACGCCCAAGCCGCCGCCGCTGGTGGCCAGCTCGGCGTCGGTCTGAAACGTCACGAACCGCGGCCGATACGCCTCCGGCTCGCCGAGTTCGTTGCGCGTCGTGGAGATGTTCGCCAAATTGGACGAAATCGCATTGAGACGCTGCCGCTGCGCTACTAAAGCGCTCGTGCTGACGTCGAACGTATTGAACATAGCCACCTCTCATTTAGCCCCCGGTCAGTGACCGGGGGCTATGTGTGCTCACGCCCGCTCCGTAATCGCCGCTCGCAGCAATCGGAACTGCGCCGTCATCAAGCTGAGCGCTAACCCGTGCTGAGCCTGGTTCTTCGCAATCTCGGTCACCTGTTCTTCCAAGCTCGCGTTGTTATCGTCGTGCCGCAGCATGCCTTTCATCGTGTCGGTGACCGTTGCCAGCTTGTCGTCCGAATGGCCGCTCGCGCTAGTCGATTGACCCACCATCCCTGGCATCGTGGGATAGGGGTACGGCGCCCGCGAAACGGCCGGCCGCTGCCGAGCCTCAATCGCGTTTTGTAGCCGCGTCTGAAATTCCTCCGTCGACAGGTCGCGGCTGCGGTACCCTGGCGTATCGAGGTTTGCAATATTCCCCGCCAGCACGCCGTGCCGCGCTGCGGTAAAGCTCACCACTTGCTCCAGCACGGGCAACGACGACGAATCGAACAACGATGGCAACATTGAATTTCCCTCTCGAACGGACGCACCTTAGGCAAGCGTCATGCCTCGATTGAGTTCGCGAACGACTTTCGCAACGCGGCACGCGACGCAAGTCGCCATGCCGCTGTCAGTTACTACGGCTTCTCCGGCTTTCCAGGCCCCGCGCGATCACTCTATTACGCCGTCTTGCGGAAAGCGCCAACGGCAGAATCTGCCAAACCGATCGGCTGATTCTGCCGACCGCCGTATCCAGTTGAACTACTAAATTCTCGCGTTCGCGGCGCGTATCCGTACGCACGCAACTTTCCGCTGAGCGTCCGCACGCCGATACCCAGCGCGGCGGCCGCCTGTCCGCGATTGCCGCCGCACCGCCGAAGCGTCGCGACGATCATCTCCTTTTCCATCGCATCCAAACTCGCCGCTTGCGGCTTAGCGCGCAGTTCGGCGATCGCCCCCTCCTCCGGCTGCTGCAACCACGGCCGTACCTCCGCCGCAGCGATTCTCCCGCCCCGATTCAAAACTGAGGCCCGCGTAATCAGATTTTCAAGCTCGCGCACATTCCCCGGCCAGTGATAAGCCGCAAGCATTTCTTGACAGTCGTCCGCGAGCTCCACTCGCTGGCGACTTAGCCGCCGCGCCGCTCGCTCCAAAAAATGTTCCGCAAGCATCAGCACATCGCCCTCGCGCTCCCGCAACGGCGGCAATTCCAATGGCACCACTGCCAGCCGGTAGTACAAATCCTGTCGAAACCGCCCCGCGGCAATCTCCACGGCCAAATCGCGATTCGTGCTGGCGAGCACGCGAACGTCACATGAACGAGTTTCGCTCGAACCGACCGGCTCGAAGGTTCGCTCCTGCAACACGCGTAGCAACTTCGCCTGTAACGGCAGATCAATTTCCGTAATCTCGTCGAGCAATATGGCGCCGCCGCCGGCCAGCTCGAATCGGCCCGTTCGATCGGCGTCGGCCCCGGTAAACGCCCCGCGGCGATGGCCGAACAGCTCGCTCTCGGCCAACAGTGGCGAGAGGGCCGGGCAGTTCAGGCTCACCAGCGGCCCGACGGCTCGCCGGCTCAGCGCATGAATCGCCCGCGCCACCAGCTCCTTCCCCGTCCCGCTCTCACCGCAAATCAGCACCGTCTCGTCCGTCGGCGCCACCTGTCGAATCCGCTCTCTTAGCTGCCACATCGCCGCGCTATCGCCCACCATCCCCAAGTCGTCGCCATCCCGCGGCTTGCCGCTTAGCGCATTTGTTTTGCTAACTTCTATTTCCTCATCGCCGCACAACCGTCGTCGCTCCATCGCTCGCGCCACCAGGTGCTCCAACTGACTCACATTGAACGGCTTTTCCAAATAATCGAACGCCCCGAACCGCATCGCTTCGACCGCCGAAGAGATCGTCGCGTGAGCCGTGATCATGATCACCTGCGTCGGCAGCCGCCGTTGGGCGATCTGCCGAATGAATTCGAGCCCGTCGACGCCCGGCATTTGCAAATCTGTAATCACCACGTCCGGCGTCTGCCGCTCGACGACCGGCAGCGCCTCGACGGCACTGGCCAATCCTTCCGCGGCGTAGCCCGCTTGGCGCAAGACGTCGATGACCGACTCGCGCACCGCCGCCGTGTCGTCGACGACCAGCACTCGCCCCAACGTATTGTCGCGTGCCGTGCGCGTCATGCGGCCGCTCCTAGGGCCCGCCGCGGCGGCAGTTCGATCGTGAACGCGGCCCCGCCTTCCGGACAGTTCGTCGCCGTCACGCGGCCGCCATGTGCTTCGATAATGCGGTGGACGATCGATAGCCCGAGTCCCGTGCCGCTGGGCTTGGTCGTGAAGAACGGATCGAACAGCCGCACCAAGTGCGACTCGGGCAACCCCGGTCCGCTGTCGGCAATTTCCAGTTCCAATCCGCCATGCCGCTCGTAGGAGGTCACCACTAAATCTCCGCCGTGCGGCATCGCGTCGACCGCGTTCAAAACGAGGTTGAGAATCGCTCGCCGCAGCATCTCGCGATCCGCAGTGACCACTAGATACGGCGGCACGTCCAAGTCGACGTCGATCCGCTGCGCCTCGAGCTGCGGCGCGAGCGAATCGAAGATCTCGCTCACCAAATCCTGCACGATAAACGTGCGCCACTGCGGTTCGCGGTGCGCGGTGAAGTTCAACAAATCGTTCACGGTAGCGTCCAGGGCTGCAAACCCTGCCTCCACGTTCGTCAAAACATCGAGACTGCCGAGATCGTTCGACAGTCGTCGCCTGAGCAAACTCATGTACAAGTTGACGGGCACGAGGCTATTACGAACCTCGTGCGCCACATGCGCCGCCATCCGCCCCAAATCCGCCAGCCGGTTCTGCCGGGCTAGCTCCTCGTCTTTCGCCGCAAGTTCGTCGGTCAGCCGCGCGACTTCCGCCTGCAGCGACTCATGCGTGCGCTCTAACCGAAGCGTCGCATCATTCCAAGCTTCGAGAATCGCGGCCAAACTGGGATCGTCGCCCAGAATCGGCGCAAGCGCCGTCGCTTCGAAAGCCAAAGCCGTCGCGACGTCGGCGTCATCGTGATGAATACGAAGTTGCATGTTTGTTTTCAGTCATTCTGAGCGAAGCGAAGAATCGAGATCTCCGCAAGATCCTTCGCTTCGCTCAGGATGACGCCTACCGATTGCCGACCACCGTTAGATTTCTCACCCATTCGCCCGATACGCCTCGCGCACCCGTCCGCCCGAGGTCGCCGACCGCACCTGGTTAGCCATCGCGTCTCGCCGCGTCGCCATTTGTCGCTCGCCTTCTCGTTCCATCGCCATCACTTCGCCGATGAGCTGCCGGCACGCCTCGGCGTCGGCGGCGCACCGCGCTCTGGCTTCCGCCGAGCCCCACGATCGTCGCTGCGGATCCTGCTCTTGGAATGGAGACAACTGCTTTTCGAGCGCCTGCAGCGCAACGATCAACTGCTGCTTCGCCGCTACGATCCGCAAGAGGTCGGTCATCTCCCCAGCCGCGATTAGCAACGCCTGCTTAACACCCAAGTCGCGCAACTGCGTCAGGCACTTGCGCCGCTTGGCCATCAGGTCGGCGAGTGTTGTGGTCGAATCGTCCATCGCCGCGTCTGCCTCAGCCCCCAGTCTCTAGCCCCCCTCGTCCTACCAGCGACTCATTTGCGTTAGCAAGGACTCCCATTGCTGCCGGCTGAAATTCGTCGTCGTCAAAAAGTCCGTTTCCGGCGGCAGTTCCTTCAATACCATCTGAGCCTGATCGAGCGTCACGCGCGACTTCACGGGCTGATTGAGCCGTCGCCAACAACTAGCCACCTGCACGAAGCTTTCAAGTGCGATCGGATCGTCCTGATACGACGCGATCACGTTGCCGTACGCCTGCAGCGCATCTTCGAACCGCCGCAACTCGAACAGCACCGCGCCCTGCATCAGGTAGCAATTCCTCAGCAGAGCCAAATCCAACTCGTCGCCTCCCGAGCGACCGCGAAGAGTGATCTTCCGTTGGACCGCCTGGTAACTCTCGTGGGCCTTCGTCAGGTAGCCGATCAGGTCCGCGCGAGCGGCTTGACGCTCGTTCTCGGTCTTGCCCGCTTGCAGCCGCTTGGCCGGCGCCTCCGAGGCGTCGTGGTACGCCCGAGCGATCGTATACCGCGCCACGAGCGCGGACTCTTCCGCGGGATACCGCTCCACGGCTTCCTGCAATTTTTCGATCGCTTCGTCGTAGCGCTCCGATTCGTACAGCAACCCGCCCAGCTCGAACAGCGAATTCCGCCACTCCGGGCTGGCCGGCTTCAGCGTGCCGCCCACCAGGTTAATCAGCAGCATCTGCTCCGCCACGTCGAGCCGCCCGCGCTGCTGATACGCACGAGCGCACTCCAGCCGCGCCTGGTGCGCGACGGCGTCGTCGGGGTACATGTCGATGCACTCTTCCAACGTGACGGTCGCTTGGTCGTACTCGCCGATTGCGAGCCGCGCCTGGCCCAGCTTGAGCAGCGCGAGGGAGTTTTGCCGTTTCGCTTCGTGGTGGAGGTACTCCTGGAGCAACCGAACCGCCTGCGTGAAACTCTGCCCCTTGAAGTAGCAATCCGCCGCCGACCACAAATCGTCGCTGAACTGACGAGCCGCATACCGCAGCCGCGCCAACTCTTCGTAGGCCAGTCCCGCGGCGCGAAGGCGGGCTCGCGCTTCCAGGCGCGCCGCTACTTCTTCGGGCCTCCCGCCGTGGTTCGATCGGGCAAGCTGCAGCTCGCCCCATTGCTGGCTCGTCTTCGCACGCCATTCCGCGCAGCTTACACGGCCGAACACGGGTTCCAAGTGCTCGACCAGCGCCAGCGCCTCCGCAAAACGCTCTTCGTCGACGTACTGCTGGAACGCGGTCGTTAGCCGTTGGCGAACTTCCGACAGCGGCATCAGCGAACTATCGTAGGTGAGTTGCGCGTCGATGGCGCGCAGCACTTGCCGATACCCAAGCATCGCGCGCTCGAATTGGCCGCCGCGCCGATAGTAGTCCGCCGCCGCAAGCATCGCCGCAAGCCCCTCCGGCGTATCGACGTACACGCTGCCAATACGATCGTACTCGGCAAGCGCCGCCGCATGCTCGTCGTTCGCTTCGAGCCGCCGCGCCATCCACAGCGACGCCTGCCGCGTTAGCGGCCCATTCTCGACGTCGAGTCGTACGGCCTCTTGCAAGCGACTCAGCGCAGCGCTCAGCTTCGCCGCTCGTTCGGGCGAGCCTTCCCCAAGAGATTGCGCCTCTTCAATCTCAAGCCGTCCCGCGAGGAGCGAAGCGGTCGCCGCAAACGAGCTACCCTTCGGAAGCTGCGCGAGCGTTTCCCGCGCTTGCTTAAATTGATGCAAATCCAAGTGTGCGCCCGCGCCGACGACGAGCGCCCGCTCGCGATTCTCCGGAGATAGCTTCGGATCGGCCAGCACGAGCTCGTTCTGTTTGAGTGCGTCGGCCACGTTGTCGTCAGTCCCTTCCAGGAGCGCTGCAACCAGCAGCGCGCGAATTTCCGTTGCTGGCTGCGACTCATCGCGAAGCGCTTCTTCGAGCGCCGCAATAGCGTCTTTCCATTGGCCGCTGCCCACGAGGCTCTTGCCCAACAGGTAGGCGGCGCGCCCCTGCCGTTTTCCCGGCAAGCCAAGCGTTCGGGCCTTCCGCATGTAGCGCACCGCGATCTCATGCACCAACCGACGCCGCTCCGGCGACACTTCCAGTTCCGCCTCGTGCGCTTTTACCGCGCCCAGAACGAACAAAGCTCCGCCCAAGAGCCTCGGCGTCGCCGGCCGACGCTGCATTTGGCCGACGAGCAACTTGGCGTCGTCGTAGCGCCCCTCGTCGGCGGCGGCGATCGCAAGCTCGACGCTCGCCAGATCCACCGGCTCTAGCGCCACTTGCCCGAAGTAACTCGACCCCGCCACCATCGCCCCGAGCATCAACATCCCTGCGACGCCTAAGACGATCATGCGCAGGCGCGATGCGAACGCCCAACTCGCCAAGCGATTGAACCGATCGGCCAATCGCGCACGTCTCGAGCGACGCCCTTCGACGGTCGGTTCGGCGGTCGGTTCGACCACGGGTGGGGTCGGCTCGCTCATATAAGAAAAAGTGCCGCCCGGTAGACGGCGCGCAAAACTTAAGAAAAAAGCCCGGGGGCTTGTACAGAATTCGTCGGGCGAGTGTCAACCGACGTTCAGCTAGCGGTTTGTAGCCGAAGTCTGCGACCCCGGACGCCCAGTAGCCGGGGTCTGCGACCCCGCACGCCGGCCTCGCAGAGGCCAGCTACAACGAGCCGCTTGCGGCTTAGCGCTCCACCGCCGCCCTCGCCGCCGACGGACAAACCTGCTGCATCAACCAACTGTCCATGTCCGCCAGCATGACGGTCGTCAGCTCATGCTCGCCAGGGTACTGCCGCAGCGCCAGGGAGAAGCCCGCCGAGTGCAACAGTCGCAAATCATCCGCCACGCGCGCCGGCGGATATTCTTCGCTGTCGCAACAGCTAGCTAGCATCAACGGCAACGCGCGCGCCGCCTTCACGCGGCTCAGCGGAGCGTGACCGGTAGGCATCGGCCCGCCCAACGACACGGCGCCGGCGAACCATTCCGGAAATCGCAGCGCCAGTCGCAACGCCATCGTCCCGCCAGGGCCGTTGCCCGCGACGAACACTCGTTGCAAATGCACGTTAAACCGTTGCTTCGCCAAGTCGATGCACTGCCGTACGCGCTCGGCGGATTCGGCGATCGATGCGGCCGATTGACTCCATGTGAACGACCGTCGCGACCGTACGATCGCCGACCCATCGACCTCCGTCGCCCCGCGAACTGCGGCCGCGACGTAGTTGCGAACGCTCACATGCGGCATGAGTTGTCGCAGCTCGCGTTCGTTCCCGCCCTCGCCGTGCAACCACACCAATAGCGGATACGCGTAGCGGCGTTCGTAGTGCAGCGGAGCGAACAGCGAGAAATTGGACGGCGCCGTGCGGTCGCGACGCTTGGCTGCCACGCCCGGAAAGGCCAGCGCCGACGACCCGTTGACGAACGAGCCGTGCGAAGTGCAAGAAAGCTCTGAACTCGACGCCTTCGAAGGTTTCAGTCGATTCATGGTCGATCGTTATCGGTCTTCTGGTGAGATTACAGTTGCCCGACGAACCGGGGCCCGTTGTGCCTCGCACGACCAGGGTTTGTAAGCGAGCCAGCGAGGCATGTCAATTGCGTCGACTTGGCGCCCCCTTCGCCCAAGGTGCTAGCTTGCGAATTCTACGGCAGATATCGCCGGCAGGAGAACTGCAAAGCCCGCATACGGTCATTCTGAGGCACTGCGAAGAATCTGGCCGGACTCTTCGGCGATACTTTAATTGGCTGCGTCCGGAGGTCGCAGCTCTCCCGGCTACACCAAGCCCGCCATCACCTTGACAAGCTCCTTCACCGCGTCGACGCTCTTCTTGAAAGCCGCCTTCTCGTTGTCGGCCAGTTCCAGCTCGATAATCCGCTCGACGCCGCCGCTGCCCAGCACTACCGGCACGCCCACGTAATAGCCGCCGACTCCGTATTCCTTATCGCAGTACGCCGCGCAGGGAATCAGCCGCTTCTTATCGCGAACGATCGCTTCGACCATCTGCGTCGTCGCCGCGGCGGGCGCGTAAAAGGCGCTGCCCGTCTTGAGCAAACTCACGATCTCGGCCCCGCCGTTGGCCGTGCGGTCGATGATCTCCTTCAGCCGCTCCGGCCTGATGAGCTGCGTGACCGGAATGCCGCCCACGCTCGTGCAGCTCGGCAGCGGCACCATCGTATCGCCGTGCCCGCCCATCAGCAGCGCGGAGACGTCCTCGACGCTCACGCCCAGCTCCATTGCCAAGAACGTTCGGTATCGCGCCGTGTCGAGCACGCCGGCCTGTCCCACCACGCGCTGCGGTGGAAAGCCCGTCACCTGCATCGCCCGCTGCACCATCGCGTCGAGCGGGTTGCTCACGACGATGACTACCGCGTTGGGGCTAGTCGACTTAATCTCGTTGCACACCGCCGTCATGATCTTGGCGTTCGTGCCGAGCAAGTCGTCGCGGCTCATTCCCGGCTTCCGCGGAATGCCGGCCGTGATCACCACGACGTCGCTGTCCTTAGTCTCCGCGTAGCCCGTTGCGCCGATGACCTTCGCATCGAAGAGCATCACCGGAGACGCTTGCATGAGATCGAGCGCCTTGCCCTTGGGCATGTCCTGGGTCGCCGGAATATCGACCAGCACGATGTCGCCGAGCTCCGCCGCCGCACACCAGTGAGCGGTGGTGGCGCCCACATTACCCGCGCCGACAATGCTAATCTTGGCCCGTCGCATAGATTCCCCCCGATGGTTCCAACGTATTTTTTGCAGCCGCGGCCTCTGACCGGGAACCGCGCGGCGCAGCGACAGAGTATCGCGCCAGAAGAAGAGCCCCGCAAGGCCCCGTAATAAATCCCTCAACAAAGCCGGCGATCGTATCGCCGGTCTTCGCCCTACCGCACCGCCGCCCCCTTCTCCAACCAAGCATACCGGTGCAGCGCCGCCCGCAACGAATGCACAAACCCCGGCGCCGATTGCCACCCCGTCAGCCTTCCCAGTGACGTGCCGCTCGGCGAGATCAGCTCCACCGTCGGATAGCCCGAAACCTGCAACCTCTGGCAAACCTCCGGTTCCTCATCGACGTCAACCAGCACGCATACGAACTGCGACGTCGACTGCACCACCGCCGCATCGTTAAACGTCGTCGCCTCCATCCGCTTGCAGTAGGTGCACCAATCGGCGGTGAAGAACACCAGGCACGGCAATTGGCGCTCCGCGGCAATCTGCCGCCCCAGTTCAAACCCGCGTACAAAATTGATCGAGCCCCGCCGCGTCACCTGGCTCAGCGTCAGCGCGGTGACGGGTCGACGACCCGCCGCCGGCGCCGCAGCCGGGTTGCAGCCGCTCAACACCGCCGTCGCAGCAATAAAAAGCAACATGGTCGCACGCGATAGTGTTTGCACCAGCGATCAACCCACGACGAAGTACGGGAGGACGACTCACAAAGTTTATCGCTGGCGCCGCTAACGCCGCTTGAACGGAGCGCCGGCTAATCCCGTTGTGCCGAACCCGCGGCCGGCATAATTTGGTCGCGCCGCAAGGCTTAACATATTGAAGATCGTGCAAATGCTATCACTCGGATTAACCACAGAGACCACAAAGTTCACGGAGAAGAAATAGAAGGAGCGGTGCATGAGCGCCCGGTTCGCAAGTCCCTCCAAGTCCCTCCAAGTCCCTCCAACTCTGTCCAACTCTGTCCAACTCCGTGCTCTCTGTGGTCTCTGTGGTCTCTGTGGTTAATTCAATAGCTTTCATCTCGCAAAGCTCTGGACATCCGCTACTCCTTCCCATACCATGGCGCCCCTCTTCGTATCGCTGCATTCACAGCTCGCACTCGGCTCCTCGCAGGCCACGGATGGCTCCACCCTCGCTCACCCAGGCCGACTGGCTCCGCCGCGGCCAAGATCTCGTGCTGCCGCTGGCCATGATCGCCAGCGTGCTGGTGATCTTGGTGCCGATGCCCCCGGCGCTGCTGGACGTGCTGCTCTCGGGCAACATCGCCCTGGCGGTCATCATCCTGCTGACGACGATCTACGTCCGCAGCCCGCTGGAATTCAGCATTTTTCCCACGGTGCTGCTGGCGACCACGCTGGCCCGGCTCGTCCTGAACATCGCTACGACGCGGCTCATCCTCACCCACGCTGCGACGGATAAAGAAGACGCCGCCGGCGGCGTCATCACGGCCTTCGCCAACTTCGTCGCCGGCGACGGCACGATCGTCGTCGGCGTGATCATCTTCGTGATCATCATCGTCATTCAGTTCGTCGTGATCACCAAAGGCGCCACCCGCATCAGCGAAGTCGGCGCTCGCTTCGCCCTCGACGGCATGCCCGGCAAGCAGATGGCCATCGACGCCGACCTGAACGCCGGCGCCATCGACGAGAAAGAAGCCCAGCGCCGCCGCGAAGAAATCACCCAGCAGGCCGACTTCTACGGCGCCATGGACGGCGCCAGCAAGTTCGTCCGCGGCGACGCCATCGCCGGCATTCTCATCACCATCATCAATATCATCGGCGGGCTCACCATCGGCGTCGCGTCCTACGGCATGCCGCTGGGCGAAGCGGCCAAGCTGTTCACCCGCCTCACGATCGGCGACGGTCTGGTGACGCAGATCCCCGCGTTCCTCGTCTCGCTCGCCGCCGGTTTGCTCGTCACTCGCAGCACGCAGAGATCGAACCTGCCGCAGTTGTTCATCACCCAGCTTTTTTCGCGTCCGCAAGCGCTCGCCGTCACCGGCGGCTTCCTGGCCGTCCTCGTCATGACCGATCTTCCTCGCACGCCGCTACTGATGCTCGCCGCCGGATGCATCGGCATGTCGCGTATGATGACCCAAACCGAAACCCGCACGCAGCAAGCCGCACAAGCCTCTGAAAAAGCCCCGAAGCCGCCCGCCGAAGAGCGGATCGAAGATTACCTCACCATCGATCCCATGGAGATCGAAGTCGGCGTCGGCCTCATCCGCCTCGCCGATCCCAAGCGCGGCGGCGACCTGCTCGAACGTATCCAGCGCGTCCGCCAAAGCGTCGCCGGCGAAATCGGCATCATCATGCCCAAGGTTCGCATCCGCGACAACATGCGGCTCGATCCCAACCAGTACCGCATCAAAATCGCCGATATGACCGTCGCCGACGACCGCGTCGAGCCTGCCATGCTTCTGGCCATCGACTCCGGATTAGTGCGCGGCCAGGTCGACGGCATCACCACTCGCGACCCCGCCTTCGGCGCCGACGCCAAATGGATTCAAGTCAGCCGTAAAGACGAAGCCGAGATGCTCGGCTACACCGTCGTCGAACCGGGCGCTGTCATCGCCACGCACATGACCGAAGTTTGCCGCCGCCACGCCGACGAGATTCTCACCCGCGACGCCACCAAACACCTGGTCGACGAACTGAAGGCGACGCACCCGACGGTCGTCGGCGAGCTCGTCCCCGGCGTCATGCCGCTGGCCGAAGTGCAGGCCGTGCTTCACCTGTTGCTCCGCGAGCAAGTCCCTATCCGCCAGCTCGGCCTCATCCTCGAAACGCTCGGCGACTACGGCGGCCGTACGAAGGATCCGATTCTACTTTCCGAATACGTCCGCCATCGCCTTGCGCGGCAAATCTGCAATCGCTACCGTACCGCCGACGGCAAGCTGCACGCCATCGCCGTCGACCCCGCGATGGAAGAACGGATCCGCGCCGGCTTCGACCACAACGAACGCGGCCTGTTCATCCGTATGAGCCCGCAAGCCGTCGAGGCGACGTGCAATTCAATCGGCGCCCAAGTCCAAAAACTAACCGCCGCCGGCCACGCGACTATCGTGCTAGTCAGCCCCCAAATCCGCGCCGCGCTGAAACGAATTACCGAAAACCACATGCCCCAACTCGTCGTCCTGAGCTTCAACGAAATCACCCGCGACACGCAAGTGGTGACGCTGGGGCTGGCGACCGACGCCTAAGCGAGCTGGGGCGTCTCGCCCCCGGCGCCTCCCACGCAAATCTAAACCATGAAAACGAATTCGCCGGGGTCGAGACGACTCGGCTCGCACATGGAAATCAAAACCTTCCGCGCCAAAACGATGCCCCGAGCCCTCGACCTGGTTCGTCAAGAACTAGGCCCCGAGGCGATGGTGCTTCATACGCGCGAACTCAATACGGGATTAGTGGGTCGCATGCTCCGAGGCCGAACCTACGAAATCGCCGCGACTGACAATCCCCCTCCCTCGAAGGGAGGGGCTAGGCGAGGTATTAGCGACGAAACCACCTACGCAAACGACGCCGCAAGCACAGATCGCGATTTAGGGAGGGGGTCCGAAACTGGTACCAGCGTTCACACCCCTCCCCTAACCCCTCCCCCTCAAGGGGAGGGGAACAGAAGATTCGATTTTCTCCCCCAGCCCCCAGCCCCCAATCTCCAAGAATTCGCTTCACTAGTCCAACAACTCCGCACCCGCACCGCCGAAAGGTGCGACCACGAAGTCCCCCCCGCGCTCCGCGACCTCCTCACCGAATTGATCGAGGCCGACCTCGATGAAAACGTCGCCCGCGACCTCTTAGATCGCCTCCGCCGCGAACCATCGCTCGACCTCCACGACAGGAAAACCGTCCGCACACGCCTCGCCCGCCTCGTCGAGTCCGAGCTATCAGTCGCCGGGCCGCTTCGCGCCGTCACCGGCGGCGGCCGCGTCGTCGCCCTCGTCGGCCCCACCGGCGTCGGCAAAACGACAACC
>JBGSYU010000530.1:0-10195 GCA_041750715.1 Lacipirellula sp. | reverse complement strand
CGGCGATGGAACCGTCAACGCGGTGGCTGCCGCGCTCGTGGGCGGCGACGTGCCGCTGGGCGTGCTGCCGATGGGGACGCTCAATCACTTTGCGAAGGATCTGGGCATTCCCGCCGAGCTCGCCGAGGCAGTTAATGTGATCGCGCTGAATCGCGCGGCCTCTGTCGACGTCGGCGAAGTCAATCGGCAAGTGTTCATCAACAACTCGTCGCTGGGCGTGTACGCCCGGGCGGTGATCGAACGCGATCACACCCAAAATCGCCTCGGCATGGCCAAATGGCCGGCGATGGCGGTCGCCGCCATCAAGACCTTTCGACTGGCGCCCATGCTGCATGTGCGGCTGGACATGAACGGCAAATTGATCCGCCTCAAGACGCCGCTGGTATTCGTCGGGAACAATCGTTACCGACTGGAACTGCCGATGATCGGCGCCCGCGATCGACTCGACGAGGGCGTGTTGTCGCTCTACGTGGCCACCGCGCACACGCGCTGGGGCATGCTGAAGCTGCTGTTCCGCGCGGCGTTCGGCAAGCTGCGCCAGTCGCGCGACTTCGAGGCGATGTATACGAACGAGGTTTGGATCGAAACGCGCCATCGTCGACTGCATGTGGCGATCGACGGCGAAATCGTGCGGCTGCAATCGCCGCTGCATTACAAAATCCGACCGCGAGCCCTTCGCATCCTCGTTCCGGAGAAGCCCGCGTAGCCGAGTCTCTCCGAGACTCGGACGAAGTTTCGGAGAAACTTCGCTACGTGAAATCATGCGACGCATCGTGCATATCTCCGACTTGCACTTTGGCACGGAGGCGTCCGAAGTCGCCGATGGTCTGCTCGCGGACATCCAGCGGCAACCGGCGCATTTGCTCGCCGTGAGCGGCGACCTTACGCAGCGGGCGCGGCAGGGCCAATTCGCCGCGGCGCGGGCGTATCTTGAACGTATCGAGTTGCCAAAAATCATCGTTCCAGGCAATCACGACATTCCGCTGTACAACGTGGCGGCGCGGTTCGGCTGGCCATTGCGAAACTACCGGCGACTGGTCACGACGCAAATGCGCCCGACGTTTCACGACGACGAGATGGCGGTCGCGGGCGTCAACACGGCTCGATCCAACCGCTGGAAAGATGGCCGCATCTCGCGCCGGCAAATCGACGAGTTGCGAAACTACTTTCAGGCTCAGCCGGCGGCGACGTTCAAAATTCTCGTGGCCCATCATCCCTTCATCCCACCGGTGAACGACGCCAGCGCGACGTTGGTCGATGGCGCCAAAGCGGCGCTAGGGATGCTCGAGTCGTGCGAGTGCCACCTCATCCTTGCGGGGCATCTGCATCTGGCCTACACGGGCGATGTGCGGCCGCATCATGTGGAGATCAAGCGATCGATCCTGGTGGCACAGGCCGGTACCGCCATTTCCCGCCGCCGGCGGGAGGAGCCGAACGCGTACAACGTGGTGATCGTTGACGGCGACTGCTTGCAGATCGAGGTGCGGGCGTGGAATGGCAGCCGGTTTGCGGCGACGGGAACGAGCGAGTTCCGGCAGAGCGAGCAGGGTTGGACACCGCTCGGCAAATGAATGGTAGCCGCGGGCTAACAGCCCGCCGGGGTGGCGCGGACCGCGATCGTTCTGACTAGGTCGGCACCGCTTCCCCGGCGACCTGTTAGGTCGCGGCTACTGGGCGGCCGCGTTCACCAATTCAGGAGCGAAACGAACGCCCACAGCGCCAGGACGACGGGGATGAAAAAAATCAGGGCGATCAGGATCGAGATGCTCACCCCGCTCAGGGCGTCGGGATCGACCAGCGGCGGGCGGTAGTCTGGCTTCTCCGTGTCGGCGTCCGAGATGAGGGCCCCGCACCGCCAGCAACCGCGGGCCGCGGGCTGGACCTTGGCGTGGCAGGCCGGACAAATTCCCGTCCATTGGGACTGGGCGCCGGGGGCTTCGGAAAGGTCGTTAACGGGAGGTTCTGGCACAGCACTGGCTCGGATGAGGCCGGATGGGGTCGGGAGTCTTTTGCGACTGGGGAGATTCTTAGCAAATCGTTGCCCAGCCAGTCGCAAAAGACTCCCGACCCCTTCTTCGTAAACCGCCCGTGGGCATTGACCTGCCGCCGCGGGGCCGATAATTTGAGCGATTCGACACATTGTACCTCCCCGACCTGGGCGCATAGCCCCTACGGAAGCAGCTTCCACGAGAAGACGTAGCCATGGCCGTCCCCAAACGCAAACACTCCAATTCCCGCACCGGCAAGCGCCGCTCGCACCACGGGCTCACCGCCAAGCAGCTCCAGTCGTGTCCCTAGTGCGGCACGCCGCAGCCGAGCCATGTGGTATGCCCCAACTGCGGCCATTACATGGGCCGCACGATGGTCGAGACGGAGGAGTAGGCGCCTCAGCCCCGGGCTCTGCCCGGGGGTTCTTGCGACGCGACGCTCAATCGCTACTCTACCCCCGAGCAGAGCCCGGGGCTGAAGCCTGATGAAAACCGCTTTCTTGTTTCCCGGCCAAGGCGCGCAGTCTGTCGGCATGGGCGCCGCGCTCGCTGAGACGTTGCCGGTCGTTAAAGTCCTTTTCAACCGCTCCAGCGAGATTCTGGGCTACGACATGCTGGAGCTCTGCGCCAACGGCCCCGCGGAGCGACTCGATGCGACCCAGTACAGTCAACCAGCGCTCTATGTGTGCAGCCTCGCCGCCGTCGAGAAGTTTCGCGTCGAGCAGCCGGCGACCGTGGATGGGGTGGCCGCCGTCGCGGGGCTGAGTCTCGGAGAGTACACGGCGCTCTCCTTCGCCGGCGCGATGGATTTTGAAACGGGGCTTAGGCTCGTGCAGGAACGTGGCCGCGCCATGCAGGCTGCCGCCGACTCAGCTCCTGGCGGCATGGTGAGCGTGCTTGGGCTCGACCGGGAAAAGGTGGAATCGCTCGTCGACACGGCCCGCGGGGCCGACGTGTTGCAAATCGCGAACCTGCTCTGCCCGGGCAACATCGTCGTCTCGGGGAGCCGAGACGCTTGCGCTCGGATCACGGAATCGGCGACTCAGGCGGGCGCCATGAAGGTGATTCCGCTCGCCGTGGCCGGGGCGTTTCACACGCCGCTGATGCAGGGGGCGTACGACCGGCTCTCGGCCGCCGTGGCCAGCGCCGACATTCGATCGCCGCGAATTCCGGTGATTTCCAACGTCGACGCCGAGCCGCACCACGATCCGGCCGAGATTCGCCAGTTGCTCGTCCGGCAGTTAGTCAGCCCCGTGTTGTGGGAAGAATCGATGCGACGGCTGATCGGCGGCCACGGCATCGAGCGCTGTTTTGAAGTCGGCCCGGGCCGCGTCCTCACCGGCATGCTGAAGCGAATTGACCGCAAATTCCCGTGCGAGAACGTCGCGGCTTGAATCTCTGAATTTGAATCGGTTTTTTCACGCAAAGGCGCTAAGACGCAAAGGAATCGCAAAGAATACGAGAAAGAGAAGGATTGATTCTCCTCTTCTGCAATTTTTCTCTCCTTTAATTCTTTGCGTTGTCTTTGCGCCTTAGCGCCATTGCGAGAAACAAACAAAGACTCCATTCCAACTAAGTTTGAGGCGAAGATGGCCGATGCACCCGCTAGACGTATTCAGGTTGATCTCTCCGGCCAAGTCGCGCTGGTGACTGGCGCCTCGCGCGGCATTGGCAAGGCGATCGCCCTTGCGCTTGGCAAGGCCGGCGCGAAGGTCGCGTGCATTGCCCGGAATGAGGAAAAGCTTAAGGAGACGGTCGCGGAGATCGCCGCGGCGGGCGGTTCGGCAACTGTGCATCAATGCGACGTCGCGGATTCGACGGCGGTGCAACAGGTCGTCGACGCAATCGTGGAGGCGGGCGGCGGCCGGCTCGATATCGTCGTCAACAACGCCGGCATGACCAAGGACGGCCTGCTGCCCCGCATGACCGACGAGGATTGGGATAGCGTCATCGCCACCAACCTCCGCTCGGTGTTCCTGTTCTGCCGAGCGGCGACGACGCTCATGCGGAAGCAGCGATCCGGGCGGATCGTCAATATCTCGAGCGTTTCGGGTTTCCGGGGCAATCCCGGCCAAGCGAACTATTCCGCCTCGAAGGCGGGCGTGATCGGCATGACGCGGGCCGTGGCGCGAGAGATCGGCGGTCGATCGGTCACGGTCAATGCCATCTGCCCCGGCTTTATCACCACGGAAATGACCCAAGCCATGGGCGAACTAATGGGCGAGTTGGTGAAGAAAAACATCCCCATGAAGCGATTCGGCGAGGCCGACGAAATTGCTGATACGGTCTTGTTCCTGGCAAGCGACTCGGCCGCGTATATCACCGGGCAGGTGCTGACGGTGGACGGGGGGCTGACGGCGTAGGGAGGCCGCAGGAGCGCAGGCAGCCGCGGGCTAACAGCCCGCCGGAGCGGCGCGGACGCGGTTCGCCATTGGTCGAGCCGTCACCGCCTCACCGGCGGGCAGGTTTGCCCGCGGCTACTCCTCCATTACCCCCCGAGCGACCTAGACAGCTAGCCGCTGAGAC
The DNA here is from genome assembly GCA_041750715.1 of Lacipirellula sp. Taxonomy (GTDB): domain Bacteria; phylum Planctomycetota; class Planctomycetia; order Pirellulales; family Lacipirellulaceae; genus Lacipirellula. Next base: position 5,681 of record JBGSYU010000530.1, on the reverse strand, counting down.
GTTATATCTTGACCTCCCTCGCTTAATCGCTCTATCTTACACTCCCTTGCGGCGGAATGCCGTATTGTTGGAACGTAGTTCTTACCCGTCAGACATCCTGCTTTAGATAAGTCATCCTGCGTTAGATAAGTCATCCTGAGCGGAGCGAAGGATCTAGCGAGAGGTCAGATTCTTCGCTCCGCTCAGAATGACGCGTCTCTTGTTAGGCGTGCGGGCGCGGGCGACTAGCACACAAACTTCATCTTGATACTTGGAAGGAGGACCCTCAGCGTGGCCTCGATCATGGAACGCGTTACGGATATCGTCTCCGAGCAGCTCGGCGTCGATAAGGACAAGATCACCCCTGAAACCTCGTTCGTAAACGACCTGGGCGCCGACTCCCTGGATACGGTCGAGTTGGTCATGGAGCTCGAGGAAGAGTTCGACGTCAACATTCCCGACGACGCGGCCGAGAAGATTCAAACGGTCGGACAGGCGGTGAAGTTCATTGAAGAGAGCTCTCGCAGCTAGCTGTCTACATAGCCGAGCCATCTCGCCGCAGCGTGGCGACTTGGCTCGGCGCGTTCAGCGCGCTAAAGTACCTAGCCCGCCGGTTTACCGCTAAAACCCGCCACCGGCCAGGTCGCCACGGCGACTCGCTGCGGCGAGATGGTCGGGCTATCTGGCTGCACCCTTGCCTCGTCCTTTGCTACCGATTGATTGAGCGATGAAACGACGAGTGGTCGTAACAGGCGTTGGCGCCGTCACCTCCCTGAGCCTGAAGGTAGGCGACCTCTGGCAGCGCGTGCTTGCCGGTGAAAGCGGAATTCACCCCGTCAAGTTCTTCGACACGGCCGACTACAAGGTGAAGTTCGGCGGCGACATCTACGATTGGCAGACCGCCGGCTACATCGAGCCCAAGGAGGTGAAGCGGGTCGACCGCTTTACCCAGTTCGCGCTCGTCGCCGGCGCCGACGCCGTCGAGGATTCGGGAATCGACTTCTCCAGAGACGACCAGTACATGTGCGGGGCGATCATCGGCTCCGGCATTGGCGGCCTCAACGAGATCGAGGAGCAGGAGAAACGCCTGATTCTCAAGGGACCGGACCGCGTCAGCGCGTTCACGATCCCGAAGCTGATGCTCAACGCGGCGAGCGGGCACCTTTCGATTCGCTTCGGCCTTCGCGGCCCCAATTACGCCGTGGCCACCGCCTGCGCCAGCGCGACCAACGCCATGGGCGACGCGTACAAAGCGATCCAGTACAACGACGCCGACATAATGCTGACGGGCGGCGCAGAAGCCGCGATGACGCCGATCGGCCTGAGCGGCTTCGCCAACATGAAGGCCCTGTCGGAGCGGAACGACGATCCCGTCGGCGCCAGCCGGCCGTTCGACTCGGACCGCGACGGGTTCGTGCTGTCCGAGGGCGCCGGCATTCTGGTGTTCGAGGAACTAGAGCACGCCAAGGCCCGCGGCGCGAAGATCTACGGTGAAGTGCTGGGCTACGGCGCCAGCGCCGACGCGGGGCACATCACGCAGCCCGACGAGCAAGGCAGCGGCGCCGCGCGGGCGATGAGCAGCGCCCTGCGGGACGCCAAGCTCGATCCCGACGCGATCGACTACATCAACGCCCACGGCACCAGCACTCAGTTGGGCGACAAGGCGGAAACCATCGCGATGAAGCGGGTGTTCGAGAATCACGCGCACAAGGTGAACGTGTCCAGCACCAAGAGCCAGTTAGGCCATCTCCTGGGCGCGAGCGGCGGCGTGGAGTTGATCTTGAGCCTGCTGGCTCTTCGCGATCAAGTTTGCCCGCCGACGATCAATCTCGACACGCCCGACCCGGCGTGCGATCTGAACTACACGCCGAATAAGGCGCAAGAGCGGCCGATCAAAGCGGTGATGAGCAACAGCTTCGGCTTCGGCGGGCACAATGCGTCGATCATCGCGGGCGTGCTGCGGTAGGTCGACTAGAACAATTTGCACCTCTCGTCGGCAAGCCCTAGACTAGTGGTTTACCCATCTGAGGCGCAATTTATGATCCAGCTTAGTTCGTCTGTCGGGGATTTCGAAGCGACCCCTCAGTTCGTAGAGGTCTTGGGGCACGTCGCAGCCGGCGAAGAAGTGACAATCACGCGCGATGGCGCCCCGGTGGCGAAGCTTGTTCCCATCCGTCGCGTGACGACGCCGGAAGAGCGGCGCGCAGCTTTCGCCAAGATGAATGAACTAGCGAAGGGCAACTCGCTGGGCGGCTTGAAGATCAAAGACCTGATCAACGAAGGGCGTCCATGATGGACGCCCTGGTGCTCGACGCGTCCGCCGCGCTAGCATGGTGTTTTCCTGATGAAGCAACGGCGGCGACACGCGAACTACAAGTCATTCTCGAACGAGTACCGGCCATTGTGCCGTGGCATTGGTATTTGGAAGTCGCCAATGCCTTCGCGCTCAGTGAGCGGCGACAACGAATCACTGCCGCTCGATCTGCAGAGCTTATCGAGCTCCTTGAAGCGGTCGATTTAAGGGTTGAGGAGGACGGGCCGGGTCGTGTCTTCTCTCACGCCTTACCGTTGGCGAGGACGCATTCGCTTACAGTGTACGATGCGGTTTATCTCGACCTGGCGATGCGTTTAAGGTTACCTCTTGCGACTCTAGACGAAGCCCTACGATCCGCTGCGCAAAATGTCGGCGTCCCATTACTAGGAAAATAGTCGGTATGTCGGCAACTCAGGGAATTTTCTGCAAAGCGGTCGACGACGACAGGTTAGTCGAACCTCACTCAGTTGCGTTGCGTTTTCGGGCGTACGCCGCCGCCACGCCGCTCAGCGCGAACAGCCCGATGAGATTCGGGAAAATCTGTGCGCCGTTGAGGATATCCCCCCACGCCCACACCAGGTCGACCTTCGCGATCGCCCCCAGCGGGATCAGCCCGCAATAAATCCAGCGGTACGGCGTGACGATCCGCGGGCCGAACAGGTATTCGAGAAACTGCTCGCCGTAGAACGACCAGCCCATGAGCGTCGTGTAGCCGAACAGAAACACCGAAAACGCGACCATCCACCCGCCGATCGTCGGAATCGACGCGTTAAAGGCTTCGGACACGGCCGCGGCGCTTTGGATCCCCGCGATCTTCCAGGTGCCGGTGAGAAGGATCGTCAGTGCGCTGATCGTCGAGGTGATGAACGTGATGATGAACACCTCCATCACCGCGTTGAGTCCCTGTTGATCGGGCCGGTCGCTCCTGGCCACGCCGTAAACGACGGCCGCCGTGCCGTAGCCGGCCTCGTTCGCATAGGCGCCGCGGGCCAGGCCATAGCGGAGGGCGACCCACACGGCGGCGCCTTCCGCCGTGCCCAGGCCGGCGCGAAGCGAGAAAGCTTCGCTAAACACCAGTTGCAGCACAGAGGGCAACTCCGTAATGTTCTTGCCGATGACGATGAGGCCGCCGACGAGATACACGCCGACTTTGAGGGGGGACAGCTTCTCCGCGGCGCGGCCGATGGATTTCACGCCGCCAATCACCACAAGCCAGGTGAGCACGGCCAACACGGCGCCGATCGCCAGACGATTGAATCGAATGTCGTCCGCCGCGGAATCGGCGGCCCCCACGTTCCAGCTTCCCAAATCGACGCCGACCGTCTTCAATTGGCTGTCGATGACGACGGCAATGGAGTTCGGCTGCGTGAAAGGGGTGGTGAACAGGCACGCAATGCCCGCGACCAGTGCGTAAACCCACGCCAGCGCCGGCGATTTAAGGCCGTCGCGCAAGTAATACATCGGCCCCGCTAGTGTGTTCTCCCCGCGGAGAATGCGAAACTTCAGGCCCAGGACGGCTTCGGAGAATTTGATCGACGTAGCAAAGAACCCATAGCACCAGATCCAAAATAGCGCCCCAGGCCCGCCCGAAATGATGGCAGTGGCCACGCCCGCGATATTGCCGACGCCGATCGTCGCGGCCAATCCCGTCATGAACGCCTGAAACGGCGACAGAGCGCCGGCGACGCCGGCCTGCTGCGTCGCCACCATCGTACGCACCGCCTCGGGCAAGCGACGAATCTGCACGAAGCGGGTCCGAAGGGTGAAGAACAGCCCCGTCGCCAACAGCAGCGCCACGGTCCAGGGCATGAACATCCAATCGGCGAGGTCTTGGATTGTTTGAGCGAGTGCTTCCATGGGGGCTGGGGGATGGGGAGTTGGGAGAAGGGGATTTCTTCGCGGCTATCTTATCAGAGTCGCCTCGCGAGTGCTGGCGCCGGATGGGGCTGGGTTTGTTGGCGGCTGGAAAGTGCGTCATCCTGAGCGCAGCGAAGGATCTGGCCCGCGCTAGATTCTTCGCTGCGCTCAGAATGACCTGCCGTTGCGGCAACCCGCAACCCGCGACCGTCCGTTGCGACCTTGCCGGTTCGCGCCGGCTTTCCTAGACTCCGCGGCCGATACCATGCTGCTACCCCCTCCCGTTCGCGGAGATCCGATCAATGCATCGCCCTGCCCCGCTGGTTATGTGGCTCGCCATCGCAATTGTTTGCACGTTGGCATTTGGCGAGCGATTCGCTGCGGGCCAGTCACCCGATGCCTCGCGGCCAGGAGCTAGCGGCTGGCGTGCGCCGGACGGCGGCGGCCCTAGCGCCGGCGGGCGCTACGGAGAAATGGAAGCGCAACCGCTAACGGCGGCGGCGCCGGCGCAGCCGATCACGCCGACGCCGATGCCCAGCGCGTCGTCCATTGAGCAACCCGTCCGCGCCCAGGTGAGCAAAGGCGCCGGCGCGCTTCCCAACGATCACGGCCAGGTGTGGCGGGAGTACGACATCTCGCCCTACACCATTCGCGTCGAATCCACCCAGCATCCCGAGCAGGCGATCGTCGATTGGATTCTTCGCGAGACCGGCTACGAAGCGTGGCACTCGACGCCCGTCGGCTTGCTCTCGGCCGATCGCAAGGTGCTGCGCGTGTACCACACACCGCAAATGCAGGCCGTGGTCGCGGAGATAGTCGACCGGTTCGTCAGCCGCCAGGCGCAGAACCACGGGTTTGGCCTGCGAATCATCACGATGAAGAATCCGAATTGGCGAACGCGCGCCCTGCCGCTGATGACTTCGATCCCCGTGCAGTCGCCCGGCGTGCAGGGCTGGATCATGGCCCGCGAGGACGCGGCGATTCTGCTTTCGGAGCTGCGCAACCGCACCGACTTCCGCGAACACACCACCGCTCACCAAATGGTGCTCAACGGACAGGCCTCCGTCGTATCGACCATGCGGCCGCGGTCGTATGCCAAGGGGATCATCCTCACTCAGAGTGCGTGGCCCGGCTACCAGCCGGAGATGGGCCAGATCGACGAAGGCTTCACGATGGAGTTCAGTCCCCTGCTCTCCACCGATGCGGCCACGACCGATGCGGTGGTGAAGCTGAAGCTAGCGCAAGTGGAGCGGATGCTGCCCGTGCAGCTTGAAGTGCCGTCGCCCGTGGCGCAGAACCAAAAGGCACAGATTGAAGTGCCGCAGCTGACGATGGTGCAGATCCACGAGCGCTTCCGCTGGCCGACCGACCAGGTGCTACTGTTGTCGATCGGCGTGGTGGCGACGCCGGGGCCGGAGAAGGCGAATCTCGTGACCGACGCGCTGCCGATGCTCAAAGGCGCCCCGCGGGCCGATGCGCTGCCTGTCGCTTCTATATGCTGCATGGCGGATCCGAGCAGCGCGCCGAAGTC
>JBGSYU010000529.1:0-10302 GCA_041750715.1 Lacipirellula sp. | reverse complement strand
AAGCGCCGCTCCACCGGCGTGAACACCGCCGCGCCGCGCAAGGAACGCGTCACCGTTCAGCTCCCTTGCTCGGTTCGCGAACTGTCGGCCGCGGCCGGCGTTCCGGGCGCCGACATCCTGCGAATCCTCATGGCCGAGGGCGTGATGGGCACGCTCAACACGCTGATGGACCCGGAGATGACGGAGCTGGTGGCCGCGGAAATGGGCATCACCGTCGAGTTCAAAGCCGCCAGGAGCCTGGAGGACGAGTTCCTGGACGAAATCCGCAGCATGGTCGACCCGGAAGAGTTGCTCGTGCCGCGAGCGCCGGTCATTACGTTCCTGGGCCACGTCGACCACGGCAAGACTTCGCTGCTCGATCGGATCATCGGCATCAACGTGGTGAAGGGTGAAAGCGGCGGCATCACCCAGCACATTCGCGCTTACCAAATCGAGAAAGATGGCGGACGGATTTCCTTCGTCGACACGCCCGGCCACGAAGCGTTCACCGAGATGCGCGCCCGCGGCGCCAATGTCACCGACATCGCCGTGCTGGTGGTGGCGGCCGACGACGGCGTGATGCCGCAGACGGAAGAAGCGATCAGCCACGCCCGCGCGGCAGACGTGCCGATCGTGATCGCCCTGAACAAGACCGACCTGCCCGGCGTCGACTTCGACAAGATTTATCAGCAGCTCGCCACGAACGACCTCTTGCCCAGCGAGTGGGGCGGCGACGTCGAAGTGGTGAAGACCAGCGCGACGACGGGCGCCGGCATGGAGCAACTGCTCGATACGCTGCTGACCGTCGCCGAGCTACACGAGTACAAGGCCAACCCGGATCGCGAGGCCCTGGGCACCTGCCTGGAGGCCCAGCAGCAGGCCGATCGCGGCGTCATGGCGAAGCTCATCGTGCAGAACGGCACGCTCCGCGTGGGCGACGTCATCGTGTGCGGCCAGACTTTCGGCCGCGTGAAGAGCATGCACGACACGCTCGATGCGAAGATTCGCTACGAAGAAGCCGGGCCGAGCATGCCGGTGAACGTGTGGGGGCTGGACACGGCGCCTGCGGCCGGCGAGCATTTCTACGTGCTCGACGACGTTGGCCTGGCCCGCGATATTGCGGAGGCGCGCTCGCAGCGCCAGCGCTCGGCGACGCTCGATCGCGGCGACGACCATCACGTTACGTTGGAGAACTTGTTCGATCGTCTCGATGGCGCGAGCGAGGTATCGACGCTCAACATCATCCTGCGGGCCGACACCCGCGGCTCGATCGAGGCGATTCAGAAAGAGCTCACCAAGCTCGAGCATCCCGAGGTGCGCCTCAAGATGTTGCAAGCGCTGGTCGGCGGGGTTTCCGAGGCCGACGTGGCGCTGGCCGACGCTTCGGATGCGGTGATCATCGCGTTCAACGTCGTGCCGGGCGATCGCGCTCGCTCGATGGCGGACGAACGCGGCGTGCAAATTCGCCGTTACGAAGTGATCTACAAGATTTCCGACGAGCTGAAGAAGTCGCTCGAAGGGATGCTGAAGCCCGAAGAGCGGGACGTCGAGCTGGGCCGCGCGTTGGTGCAGCAGGTTTACAAGATCAGTCGCGTCGGCGCCGTCGCCGGCTGCCGCGTGCTCGGCGGCACGGTCGAGCGCAATGCCCGGGCGCGCGTCATTCGCGATAGCACGGTGATCGGCGACTACGCGATCGACACGCTCAAACGCGAGAAGGACGACGCGAAGGAAGTCCGCGAAGGCCTGGAGTGCGGCATCAAGCTCTCGGGCTTCAACGACATCAAGGAAGGCGACCTGTTCGAAGTGTACAAGGTCGAAGAAGTCGGCCGCACGTTTGACAAGTAATCCACTCCCGCCACTTAGCCCCCGGTCAGTGACCGGGGGCTAAATGGAACCCGTTGCTCGCTTGCACCGCCATGTCGTCCCGTCGCGTTTTGAAAGCCGCCGAAGCCGTTCGCGAGGTCGTCGGGATGGCGATTTTGGCGGATTTGAATGATCCGCGGATCGCGAATGTAACGGTCACGCACGTCGTGGTGTCGCCCGACATGCGGCAGGCCAAGGTTCACGTTTCGGTCATGGGCGACGAGAAAGCCCAACAGCTCTGTTTGCACGGATTGCAGAGCGCCGCCGGGTTTTTACAGCAGAAAGTCGCCAAGCGGATCGACACGCGGTATACGCCGCGAATTATGTTTGAACTGGATATGGGGGTCAAGAAATCGATCGCCATCGCCCGCCTGCTGGACGACGTGCTGCCGGTCGACGAGCCTTCCGCTACCGACAGCGATGCCGCAACGTCGGAGCCCGAGTAGGCGAACATTCAAATGCTCTACCACTGAGAACACAGAGAGCACGGAGGTCGCTCCGCAACGACTTACTGAATTCTTCTCTGTGTTCTCTGTGGTTAATATTTTTCTGATAAACGAGACACTTCGCCCATGGCCACTAAGAACCGCGCTGCAATTATCAATAAGGTGCTGAAAGTCGCCAAGAAGCACTATAAGCCGGCCGCGGCGCCGAAGGACCGGTCGCTGCTGCAGCACCTGCTGTTTGCGTGTTGCCTGGAAAACTCGCCGCACGACGCCGCCGAGAGAGTCTTCCAATCGCTGTCCACCGACTACTTCGATTGGAACGAAGTGCGTGTGAGCACCGTCCGCGAGCTGACCGAGGCGCTCAAACCCCTGAACGACCCTCCGGACGCCGCGACGCGGCTGAAGCGCGTGCTGCAGAGCGTCTTCGAAACGCACTACTCGTTCGACCTGGAGCCGATGAAGAAGCAGAACATCGGCCAGACCGTCAAGACGCTGGAGAAGTACAACGGCAGCACGCCGTTCGTGGTCGCCTACGTCACGCAGAACGCGCTGGGCGGACACGCGATCCCGATCAACCGCGGCCTGCTCGAGTCGATGCGCATCGTCGGAGTCGTTTCCGTCGCGGAAGCGGCCAAAGGAACGGTTCCCGGGCTCGAACGGATCGTGCCCAAGAGCAAGGGGGCGGAAGTCGGCTCGATGTTGCATCTGTTGGGCGTCGAAATGCATCGCAGCCCGTACGGGCAGACGATTCGCAAGCTCCTGCTGGAGATCGAGCCGGATGCAAAGGACCAATTGCCGAAACGCCCCAAGCCGGGGGAGGAAGTCGCCGCCGAGCCGGTGAAGCCCACCACTCCCCCGCCATTTAAGGTTCCCCCGGCGCCGAAGCCCGTCGAAGCGCCGGCGAAAAAAGTCGCGGCGAAGAAGACCGAACCGGCGCCGGCCGCGAAGACGCGAGCGGAAAAGAAGCCGGTAAAAAAGGTGCTCAAGAAGAAGGTGACGTCGAGCCATTCGGCGCCGGCGAAAAAGAAATCGACCGCGACGAAGCGACTGACGAAGAAAAAGCCAAGGTAAGAAAAAAGAGGTCGGAGGTCAGAGGCCGGAGGTCAGTAAGACAACGCTGGCCTCAGCCCCCTTATCCCCTACCTCCGATCCCCAACCTCTGACCTCTGACCTCTACCCTATGGCCGGTCACTCACACTGGGCGAACATCGCGCACAAGAAGTCCGCGATCGATAACAAGCGCGGCAAGCTGTGGAGCAAGCTGGCCAAGGCGCTCATCGTGGCGGCCAAAGAGGGGGGCGGCGATCCGGGGATGAACCTGCGCCTGCGATACGCGATTAACGACGCCAAGGCCGGCAACATGCCCAAAGACACGATCGAGCGGTCGATCAAAAAGGGCACCGGCGAGTTGGAAGGCGGCAATCTCGAGCAAGTGCTCTACGAGGGATATGGACCAGTGGGCGTCGCCGTGCTCTGCGACATCTACACCGACAATCGCAACCGCACGGCGCCCGAGGTGCGCAAGATTTTCGAGCTCGCCGGCGGCAAGCTCGGCGCCACTGGCTGCGTCGCCTGGATGTTCGACCGTAAGGGCCTGGCGCTGATCGCCAAGGACAAGGTCGACGAAGACGCGCTCATGGAACTCGCCGTCGAGGCGGGCGCCGACGACGTAATCGCCGACGGCGATCAGTATGAAGTGATCGCCGAGCCCGAAGCCTTCGCCGGCGTTTGCGCCGCGCTGGAGGCGGCGGGCATCGCGACCGTATCGACGCAACTGACGCGCATCCCCAAGGACACGGTCGATATTTCAGGCGAAGACGCCCGGCGGGTGCTGAAGATGATGGAAGCCCTCGACGACCACGACGACGTGCAAACCGTCTCGGCGAACTTCAACATTCCCGACGAGGCGCTGGCGGAGTTGGGCGAGAGATAAAGAAGACTGCCCGCGAATCACGCGAATGGGCGCGAATCAGGCAAATACAATTAACCACGAAACACACGAACTACACGAAATCAATTCAAACAGCTTTTTTCGTGTGGTTCGTGTGTTTCGTGGTTTTATCTTCTCATTCGCGTCTTTTCGCGTAATTCGCGGGCCTAATCTTTTCCTTCGTGGCGGACTTTAGGCCAGTACTGCTGAAAGTCGAAGTCGGGGCTGTTGTCTTGGTCGTGGCACTGCATGCAGTTCTGCACCACCTTGCCGCCTTCAAACTCTTGGCCGTCCTTGTTGCCCTCGTTGGCGACGATCTTCATCCGCAATTGCGCGCGGAGGGCTTCTTGCTGAGCCGCCGGCGCCTCGACTTCGCCTGACTCGACCTTCACATGCGCGGCGGCCGGGCCGTGGCAATTCTCGCAGCCGTTTTGCTTGAGGTCCGGCGTTTCTTCGAGCCCCGTGTAGCCCGTTGTATAGGGCAGGTACTCCTGCGGGTTCCAGCCGGTCACATGGCACGAGAGACACTCGGGGTCGAAGTGCCGCGGCGGGTCGAGCTTTACCAGCGTATCGGTCGCATGGTAGTGCGGCGTCTTCTCAAACGCCGCCCATGCCTGCGTATGGCAGTCGGCGCACGCGGCCGAGCCGGCGAAATCGCCGTCCGGGTGGGTCGTGCCTTTCAGACCCAGCCCGTCGAGCCCCATCGTCTCCAGCTCTTGCTGATACGCGGTGAGCTTCGCCTGCATCTCGGGCGAATCGGGGAACCGCGCATCGAGCGGCACGCGTTGGTAGCGAACCTCTGCGGGATCGTCGTAGATGCCCAGAACAATCAGGTACTTGCCCTTGTGACCCGGCTCAATGAACAGGGCGCTGGAGCCCTCGATCTTGCGAGGTTGGCTCGGCGGCTCGTCGACGCCGCTAGCGACGGCGACAATCTGAAATTGCGGAAACTGCTTGGCGAGTTCGGCGGCTTCCGAGGGGTGGCCATGCACCAGCAGCACTTGCAGGTCGCACTTTTCAGCCGCCAGTTCGGGCGCGATTCGGGCCAGCCCTTCGGCGGCGGCCGTCGTCGCGACGTCCGACATATTCTTCACGGCCGCCACATGCTTGGCGCCCAGCACCGAGACGACGCCGATACGCCTTCCGCCGGCTTCGACGACGCGGAACCGCCTGGTCATGCCCACGTCGACGGACTCGTCCAGCCCGTAGATGCCGACGTTCGCGGAGACGATCGGGTTCTTCTCCGCATCGAGATTCATCAACGCGCCGGCGACGGCGTCGATATTGCCCAACTGCAGGTCGTGGGCGCCCAGTCCCACGGCGGAGTAACCGAGTTCCACCAGCGACTCGAGCGCGTAGCGATACTTGATCTCGGTCTGCACGCCGCGTCGCTTCACCAGCCCGCCCAAGTCGAGGCGGACCAACGGCCAGCCTTTTTCTTCGAGCTGCTTGACGAGCGTGTGGCGGCGCTTGAGCCCGCCGAGCTGGTTTTCCAGACCCGTGCAGCCGCACGGTTCGATGTAGCCGTCGAGCTCGCCGGAGATCATGATCGCGAGGTCGGGCTTAGGCCAGTCGACGAAGATGGGGCCGTTGGCCTTGAGGGGGTCGATCGCCGGCTTGGCGACCTCACGGTCGGGCTCCCCCGCTGCTCCGTTCACGCCTTGGGCTCCATTGACCGGAGCGCGTAGGGCGGCGACCAGCAGCGACAAGAGCATCAGTGCGCACAAGGTCGAGGTCGCAATTCGCATGGTCGATGGCTACGCGGGTTGAGGCGAACTGACGGCGGTGGGCGATTCGAAGTGCTCCGCCCGGAACCGCCATCGTACCGGGTGCGGACGAACCGGACTAGCGAACCTTGGCGCCACATTGCCCCCGGTCAGTGACCGGGGGCTAAATGCGGCACGCCCGCCGCCGCCGTCATGGCTTCACCGTGAACGTCACGCGCAAGCGGACTTCCGGCGTGTCGGGGTGCGTCGTGGCGAGGATGATCTCGCCCTCGCCGCCCTGGTCTTCGCCGGCTCGAACCATCGGCCGCGTGCCGGACGGAATTTCCACCATCAGCGGCGCCTGCACGATCGTTTCGCTGATCTTTTTCAGCTCGCCGAGCGTCGCCTTCAGCTCCGGCGGCGTTACGCGCGCTACGCTCAGCTTGGTATCCAATGCGTGGCCGCCGCGAACGGCGACGAACAGGCGCGTCGCGGCCCCGGCGGCCGTGGTGGCCGGCCCCATGCGGAGCAGCCCGTTGGCTTCGGTCCAGCCCTTGCCGATGATCGAGATGTCGCCGCGAACATTGCCGAAGATGGGAACTTCCAGATTCGGCGCACTCTTGAGGTTCGTCTTCAGCTTGAGCGACCCGGCGAAGGAACCGATCTCGCCGCCGGGATTGAAGGTGGCGACGATCTTGGCGCCGGCGTTGGCCCCGGGGGGCAACTCGTCCCGCTTGGCCGGCTCGATCGTCACGTCGATCCGCTTGGCCAGCTTCGCGTCCGCGACATCGTGCGAAAGAATTTGGACTTCGGGCTCGATCGCCGCCGTGACGAACAGGGTCGCCTGGCTCGGCTGGCCGACGCTGACGCTGTTGAAGTCGAGCTGCGACGGATACAGCGTCGTCGACTCGACGATCTCGCCTTCGACTTGCAACTCCAACCGCGCGTGCGCCGGTTTATCGTTGGTCTCGAACGTGGCGCCGTGCCGAAAGGGACCAGCCGCCACTTTGGCGGCCCATTCGAGCAGCACGACGGCTTTCTCGCCGGGACTGACGACGACCGAGGCGCCCACCTCGACCGCTTTGCCGTTGAGTGCGATGGTCGTGCATTTACAGGTGTGGGCGACGAACTCGATGCTCAAGGGGGCGTCGCCCGTGTTCTCGATCGGAAACTCGTGGCTTTGGGTGGCGCCAATCTCCATCTTGTCGAAGTTGAACGTCGTCTCCGCGATCGCCAGCTTCGGCGCAGCCGCTTGGGCGGCCACGTCTTTCACCATCGTCGCCGCCGGCTTGCTGACGGCCCCGACGGTCCACGGACGCGCTTCCCAATAGCCCAGCCCGACGCCGGCGAGGCAGCCGAGCAGCACGGCGCAAATGGCCCAAGTGAGCGTGGTTCTCATGCGATCCTCTTAGGCGGCGTCAAACCGCGCTCGGCTCCCGCCTCGCGGCTAACGGACGATTATTCGATCAGTTTACCGTCTCGATTGACTAACGTTAGCCGCGAGGCGGTAGCCGAGCGCGGCAGCGCGCTGGGCGGTCAGCTAATCTTAAGGGTAATCGTCAGGGCGTCAATTTTGCCGGGGCGGCTGCCGAAGCAATTCGCGGCAGCGGGTGAAGAATTGCTGGAAATCGGCGCGGCGGTAGTCGGGGTACGTCCAGTCCAGCGGCTGCCAGGCGCCGTGGCGGAACGATAGCGTCACCTCGGCGTAGATGCCATCGGCGAGATAAACGCGGTGGGCGTGGTCCTTGGTCGAGGCGAGCACCAGCTTGGCGAGCGTGAGGTAGCCGGGGTCGAGATTGAGCGGCCGCGGCTCGGTATGCGTTTTGAGCCCCGCGTATTCCGCCTCCCAGAAGTTGGTTCGCCGCTTGATCGCCGCGAGTCGGCCAGGATCGACGGTCTCGGCAAATATCCAGAACTGCTTCTTGAGGCCGACGCCCATCTCGGCGTCGTAGTAGTTAGTTTCGGTGAAGTCGAAGGCATCGCTGACGGCGGCGGCGGGGCCGAATTCGGATTCGGCTTGACGGAGACCCCAGGCTAGCCCCTCCTCGTGGCGACTGCTAGCGGCAATCAGCAACAGCACCGGCGATGGAGCATGCGGGTCGCCCATCTCTTACTCAATACGCCTTCGCAAACACGCCGCGGCGTGCTGCGGGCTGGCCGGTGAAAATGCACTTGCCGGGTTCGTCAGGCGCGTCGATTGGTACGCAGCGGACGGTCGCCTTGAGCTCCTTGAGCTTCTCGTTCATCTCCGCCGAGTCGACGAAGTGGCAGTAGGCAAGGCCGCCGTGGATTTCGGGGTCATCGGCGTTCTTGGGCGTGAAGTAGTTCTCGAACTCGGCGAGACTATCAATTCGCACGCTTGCGTCTTCGCGGGCCTTGGCGGCGCGGGCGAACAGCGACGTTTGAATCTCTGCGAGCGTCTCGGTAATGTTCGCCACGAATTCGCCGCGGGCGACCTTGGGCAACTTCTCGGACGAGTCGCGACGGGAGGGCATGAGCGTCCCGCCTTCGATGTCGCGCCCGCCGATCTCCAAGCGGATCGGCACGCCGCGTTTGATCCACTGCCACTTCTTGTCGCCTCCGCGAATGTCGCGGTTGTCGATGCGGACGCGAACCGGCTCGCCTTCATACTGCTGGTGAGCCAACTCCGTGCGCAGGGAATCGCAGTATTCCAAAACCATGCCGCGATCGTCGTCGTTCTTGATAATTGGCATGATCACCACATGCGCCGGCGCCAGCTTCGGCGGCAGCACCAGGCCGTCGTCGTCGGAGTGCGTCATGATGAGGCCGCCGATGAGCCGCGTGGAGACGCCCCAACTGGTCGTCCAGGCGTATTGCAGCTCGCCCGCTTCGCTTTGGAACTTGATCTCTTGCGCCTTCGCAAAGTTCTGGCCGAGAAAGTGGCTCGTGCCAGCCTGGAGCGCCTTGCGGTCCTGCATCATCGCTTCGATGCTGTAGGTGCTGACGGCGCCGGGGAACCGCTCGCCGGCGGTCTTCTCGCCCTTGATCACCGGCATGGCCATCGAGCCTTCGGCGAACTCGGCGTACACCTCCAGCATTTGCCGCGTCTCGCGCTGGGCCTCCTCGGCGGTGGCGTGGACGGTGTGGCCTTCTTGCCAGAGGAACTCGGTGGTCCGTAGGAACATCCGCGTGCGGAGTTCCCACCGGACGACGTTGGCCCATTGGTTGATGAGGATCGGCAAGTCGCGGTACGACTGCACCCAGCGGGCGAACGTGGCGCCGATGATCGTCTCGCTGGTGGGGCGGACGATGAGCGGTTCTTCAAGCTGCGCTGAGGGCGCTGGCCGCAGCCCGCCTTTGCCGTCGGGTTCCAGCCGATGGTGCGTCACCACCGCACACTCTTTGGCGAAGCCTTCGACGTGCTCGGCTTCCTTCTCCAAGAAGCTCATCGGGATGAACAACGGGAAATAGGCGTTCTCGTGCCCGGTGGCCTTAAACATCGCGTCGAGCCGTCGCTGGATGGCTTCCCAAATGGCGTAGCCCCACGGCTTGATGACCATGCAGCCGCGGACGTCGGAGTTCTCCGCCAGGTCGGCGGCCTTGACCACTTGCTGGTACCACTCGGGGTAGTTTTCGGCGCGCGTCGGCGTGATGGCGGTTTTGGGAGGCAAGGCTGTAGACCGTAGGCTGAAGGCTGGAGGAACAAATGCAATAGCCGCGGGTCAACGACCCGCCGGGGCAGCGCGACAAGCTGGCCATTCTAGACGACTCGCCGCAGGGGCGGAATGCGGCGACTGGCGCTCTCCGCGGGGGGAGGGTCTTTTTGCTATGATTACCTGTTCGCGATTCACCGGCGGGCTGTTAGCCCGCGGCTACTTTCATCATTCCTACAGACTACAGCCTACAGCCTCCCCTATGCCCGATCGTCGATTCGTTAGTCAGTTCGCCCACAACGAACCCGTGCAGCAGGTGTTTCTCGCCTCGGAGAAGCTGCTGCGGCCCAATAAGAACGGCAACCTCTACTTGCAGGTCGATCTAAGCGACCGCAGCGGGTCGATCAACGCCCGCATGTGGAATGCGAGCGAGGACGACTACCGTGCGTTCGAGAACGGCGACTTCGTGGTGGTCGACGGGGCCACGCAGCTCTTTCAGGGCAACATGCAGCTCATCGCTAATCGCGTGCGCCGAGCGCGGCCCGACGAGGTGTGCGAGGCCGATTTTCTCACGCTGCAATCGGCCGACGTCGACCGCATGCGCGACCGACTGGTCGAAATCCTGGCGAACATCCAGACGCCGCCCCTGCAACGGCTAGTAAAAGCGTTCGTCGACGACGAAATGTTCATGGACAAGTTCTCCCGGGCGCCGGCGGGGATGAAGAATCACCACGCCTACAAGAGCGGGCTGCTGGAGCATGTGG
>JBGSYU010000528.1:0-11633 GCA_041750715.1 Lacipirellula sp. | reverse complement strand
GCGATTTGCAATACGCCGGGGGCGGGGACGCCCCGGCTCGCTCGAGGAGGTTGTTTAAGTGGCGGACTTGGTCTCGATCGGCGGCTCGTTTGGTCACTGAAGTCATAGGGGGTACGTCATGTTGCATCGCGGTGAAGGAGCCTGCGAGCCTAGCTAGACGCGATGCTAGCACTCGGGATAATTTAGTATACATGCGTACATATTAACGGCAAGCGAAGGATTTGGTGCTGCGCCGAAAAGGGACGGCTTTTACAGAAAGGGCGCAGCAATGCGCCAGCGCCGAGATGGTCGCGAGACAGAAAGAGATCAGAAGCGACCCTACTGGCTCCCTCCCCCCTGGGGGGAGGGCTGGGGAGGGGGTAGTAGCTGGTACCCGGCGCCTCCCCCTCCCTAACCCTCCCACAAGGGGGAGGGGACCGGAGGATCTCAGGTCACCAGGCTTTTCTCGATCAGCGCTTCCTCCGACCACAACCGCGACGCCACTCGCTCGCGCAAGTGCAGCAATTGCGGCCGCAGGGCGTAGCGGGCGTAGTGCCGGAAGGTGTAGGCGTACCGCATCTCGGTGGCGAAGCGGTCTTTGTGCGGCTGGCGGCCGGGACCAAAGCTGTACTCGGCATCGCCGCGCTGGAAGGCGTCTTCGAGCATCTTGTAGATGAGAATCTTGCCGCAGTTTTCCAGGCCCGCGGTTTGATCGAAACCGCTGCGTAGGCCGTAGGTGCGGTTCTCAGCCAAGTAGTTGTAGTTGAATGCCACCGGCCGGCCGCCGACGGTGAGGATGTTCGTGTCGAGCATCCCCAAAGCGCCTGCCTCGCGGTGGAGACGCCGCAACAGGTCGCGAACGCGGGGCGAACTAAGCGTGCTCTGCGACTCGGCCTCGGATTGCCAACTGTTCTCCGCGATCGAAGCGCAAAGATCGTAAATCTCGTCGTGCTGGGCTTCGGAGCCTTCCCCCGCGACGGGGCGATAGCGGACGAGTCGCACTTCGCCCGACTTCTTTCCGAGCGACTCCACGTCGCGGCGCATCTTCTGCCGCCAATTGCGGGACCGTGTTTGAACGTAAGCGTCCCAGCCTTCGGTCATGCGAACGAGTCGCACTTCCATCCGCGGCCGGACGAGGAAATCGTAGCCGCAGGCTCGCAGCGATTCGCCGACGGACATGAACTCCGGGGCGGCCTGGTCCACCCAGCGGAGGTCGATGAAGTCCCAATCGCGGCTGGTCGCCGCCACATGTTCTATAGCCGCGCGGAACGCCGCCTGCGGCTCGGGGCCGACGGGGCTGTAAAACGTTCCCCAGTCGTTCAGCGGATAGGTGAGGATGCGAAACGTTCCCATCTTGCGCGGCTCGGTTCGCACGCAGAGCGGAACGATGCCCAGGGGCTCGCCGTCGCGCTCGACCAGCATCACCCGCAGTTTCTGCGGGAGCGGATAGTGCGACCACGACGTTTCGAGCCACTCGAGCGTGTGGAGGAACGAATAGTTCGCCGTCTGAAGGAGCAGACGCCGCCAGGTGGCGCGCAATGAATCGAGCTCGTGAAGCTCGTTGATTTCGGTGACCTGGAGCATGGAACGGCGCCGCTCGATGGGTGCATTGCTTGTGGTGGGTCCACAAGGATAGCACGCTCCCGGAGGGCGCGTTTCCGCGCTAAGCCGCAAGCGGCGAGGCAGCTTATTCTTCGGTGATTTCGATCTTTTCGATCTTGTCGCCTTGGCGGATCTTGTCGACCACCTTTTGGCCCTCGTCGATGACTTTGCCGAAGACCGAGTGCTTGCCGTCGAGCCACGGGGTCGGCACATGGGTGATGAAAAACTGCGAGCCGTTGGTGTTCGGCCCCGAGTTGGCCATCGACAGCACCCCCGGCGTATCGTGCTTGAGATCGGCGTGAAACTCGTCGTTGAATTTGTAGCCCGGATCACCCGTGCCCGTGCCTAGGGGGCAGCCGCCTTGAACCATGAAGTCCTCGATCACGCGGTGGAACTTCAGCCCGTTGTAAAAGCCCTTGTTGACGAGCTTTTCAAAGTTGGCGACCGTCTTGGGCGTCTTTTCCGAGTGAAGTTCGACGCGGATATCGCCTTTGTTCGTGGTAAAGGTGGCGACTTTCATTAGAAGCTCCAGGTGGCAGTGGCGGTAGGCAAGACCGTAGTCACGAGACCTACAGCCTAAGCCCTCAAGCCTCAAGCCTCAAGCCTCGCTATGTTCGCAGCGTCAGACTCATCGCGGCGGCGACCGGCACGAACATCATCAGCGGCAACCAGGCCGCCAGCGACGGCCGCAGCACGCTTAGCCCGCCCAGCGACTGGCAGCTCAGCGCCACCAGCGTAAACGCGGTCGCCACGCCCAGACAAATGCCGATCGAGAGAAAGACGTTACGGTTTCGCCGCGACAGCATCAGCGGCAACCCGAGCATCAGCAGCGTCCCGTCCATAAAGGGCTGGACCATTCGCGTATGAACGGCGACGCGCACGTCGGCGCCCAGGTCGGTGCTCGGGCTGTTGAGCTCGCCGATCAGCTCGCCCATCGAGGCGTAACGCCGCCAATTCGACCCGCTCGCCAACACGGGAAACGGCAGGTCGCTCGCCACGAATAATTCGTCCTGCCCTAGCCACGGCGCATCTTGGGGCGTGATGATCACCGGCCGATCGCCGAAAACCAGCGACGGAAGGCGATCGGCGCCTCCCGGCGTGGTGACGCCCGTCAGCACGAAGCCGGCGGGATGGTCGTCGCTCGCGTCCCTATAAAACGCCTCTGCGGCCGTCAGTTGCTTGCCGTACTGGGAAAGCTCGGTCGGCATCACGAACGCGGGATTGATGATCTTTCGTTCCGCGAGAACGACCTTGTCGCCGCCGATCAGGATGTAAGAACGATCGAAACGGGGCTGCAAATCGCGGGCGGCGTCGCCGCCGAGGTCCTTCGTGTCGCGCGTCAACTGATCGCGGACGCGAGGGATGATCAATTCGCGATTCGCGATGCCCAACAGGCTGACTCCTGCGGCCGCGACCAGCAGCGGCTTCAGGATTCGCATCTTCGAAATGCCGGCCGCCATGATGGCCGTCAGTTCGTGGTGGCGCTGCAGCCAGGTGACGGTGAACATGGCCGAGATCATCGCCAGGATGCCGCTCGTGCCGTCGAAAAACGCGAGGCTGTGATAAGCGTAGTAAGAGCCCATGATGCCGAACAGGCTGCCGCCGCCGCGCTCGGCGTGCGTCGAAAAATGATCGAGGTGCCCGAAGGCGTCGATCACAATGTACAGCCCTGTAAGGCTCAAGAAGCAGATCGCGAACACCTGCAAGAATTGCCGCAGCAGGTAGCGATTGAGGATGAACATCGGGGCGGCTCTGGGGACCGAGCAATGCGCTCTAACGGCAGGCGAACTCGGCCGAAGGGTAGGGGACGCTCACCGCTAGCGTCAAGGCGAGGTGTTGGATGCTTGCACGCCGCAGCGTCCCGCGGACAATGGGACTACGTTGCCAAACACCTAGCTGCTCGTTGCCCGCCGGGAGCCCGCCGTGAATACCCAAGCGCTGCCGGTTCGCCGATGGCTGGAGCGAAGCTGCTGCGCCGCGTTGGAACTGCTTTTCCCGCCGCGTTGCGTCGGTTGCACCGGCGAGATGCAGGAAGATCACGACGGCGTCATGCTGTGCGCCGACTGCCGGAAACAGTTGCCGATCATTGCGTGGCCCGTGTGCCCCCGATGTGCGGCGCCGGTTCCAGCGACCGGCGGCATTCAGTTGGCGTGTAATCATTGCCGGGGCGATAAGCTCCGATTCAGTCGCACGGTGGCTCTGGGAAGCTACGAAGGTCGCCTGCGGCAACTGATCCTGCGAATGAAAACCGATCGCAGCCAACTCGTATGCCGTGCGCTGGCGGAACTCGCTTGGCGGGAACTCAATCACCAGTTGATCGAACTGAAGGTCGACGTCGTCGCCTCTGTGCCGACGTCCCTTCGACGGCGGTGGCTGCGGGGAACCAATCCGCCGCGGGCGATCGCCGAAACGTTGGCGGCGAAGCTGGGAATTCCGGCGGCGGGCGGTATGCTGCGGTTGCGGCAGGACGTGCCGCCGCAGGTGGGATTGTCGCGGCCGGCGCGATTTCGCAACGTCGCGGGCGAAATGGCGGTTCGGCCGGCCTATTATTTGCAGGACGCTCATGTGCTGGTGGTCGACGATATCCTTACGACCGGCGCCACCTGCAGCGAGGCGGCGCGGGTGCTGCGCCGCGCCGGGGCCGGTGAGGTTTCAGTATTTGTCATGGCGCGAACGCCGTAGGCAATTAGTGGTGAATGACGGACGCCGTTCGGACTGGTCGCTTAACCGACCATTCCGCAGCGAAGTTGGCAGCGGGTATCGCCGCATAACGGTAAGGCAAGGTTCATGGAAGCTCCTCAAACGCCTAATGGGAAGCCAACGCGCCCGCTAGACCCGTTCCGTCGGGCGATCGTTCGCGGGCTGGGCGTGCTGCTTCCGCCGCTGCTGACGATCGTCATCATCCTTTGGGTGTGGAATACGGTTACGAACTACCTGCTGGTGCCGGCGGAAAACCTGGCCCGTCGCGCGCTTGTCTACACGCACGACAAGTTCATCGTTCCCGCGTCCGAAGCGCCAGCCAACGAGGTGATCGACGGCCGCACGTTGATTGACGAACAGCCCTACCAGCAAACGGGCGACGGCCAATTCATTCCCGCAGAGCATTACGACGAAGCCAAGGCGCTCGCCGGGCGCGAGGCGCTGCCCGCGACTGCCGAGGGCGTGTACGAACTGTACGTCGAGCGCAAGTTTCTGCCTCGGCGAATCGTCGTGCCGGTGTTCCTGTGCGCATTTCTGCTGACGCTCTATCTGCTGGGAAAATTCCTGGCGGCCGGCGTGGGGCGATTCTTCTGGGCGTACATGGAACGCGGCATCACGCGGCTGCCCATCGTGCGGAACGTGTATTCCTCCGTCAAGCAAGTAACCGACTTCATGTTCAGCGAGCGAGAGATTGAATACACGCGGGTGGTGGCCATCGAGTACCCGCGCAGGGGCATCTGGCAGATCGCGTTCGTCACCGGCGAGAGCCTGATGGACGTCGCCTGCGCCGCCAACGAGCCGGTGCTGGCCGTCTTTCTACCGTGCTCGCCGATGCCGTTCACTGGGTTCACGGCGATCGTCAAGCGGAGCGAGACGATCGACCTGAACATCAGCATGGAGCAGGCGTTACAATACGTCGTGAGCTGCGGCGTGGTGTTGCCGCCGCACCAACTGCATCAAGGCATCGGGCCGCGGCACCTACCGGCCTTCCCCGAGCTGCCGCCGGCGACGACGGGAAGCTGATGGCACTCGACCGCACCCTCCGCATCGGCACGCGCGCTAGCAAACTCGCGCGATGGCAAAGCGACTGGGCGGCCGCTCAGTTGACGGCGCTCGGGGCGCACGTCGAAATCATTGAGATCGCTACGCAAGGCGACGTGCAGCAGCAGGGCTCGGTCGTTTCGCTGGGCATTCAGGGGCTGTTTACGAAGGAGATTCAGTCGGCCGTGCTGAACGGGCAAGTCGACCTGGCCGTCCATAGCCTGAAGGACTTGCCGACGCAGCAGGTCGAGGGGTTGACCCTGGCAGCCACCCCGCCGCGCGAAGATCCAACGGATGCGCTAGTCGCGAATGTCGCCGACTCGCTTGAAAGTCTGCCGCGAGGCGCACGCATCGGCACCGGCAGCTTGCGGCGTCGTGCCCAACTTCTTCACTTGCGACCCGATCTGAACATCTACGGTATCCGCGGAAATATCGACACGCGGTTGCGAAAACTCGACGAGGGGGAGTACGACGCGATCGTCCTCGCCGCCGCGGGACTTCGGCGGTTGGGCTGGGAGAAGCGGATCGCCGCCCTGCTGGCGCCGCCGCAAATGTTACCGGCCCCCGGGCAGGGTTCATTGGCAATTGAATGCCTCGCCACTGATGAGGAAATCATCACGCTGGTCGGCCATCTCAATGACGACTCGACGCGGCTAGGCGTTACGGCCGAGCGCGTCGTGCTAGCGGCGCTGCACGGCGGATGTTCGGCGCCTATCGCGGCATGGGGGCGAATCGACGGCGACAGCTTGCTTCTCGACGGGCTCGTTGCAGATATCGAGGGCCGAATGATATTGCGAGCGAGCGCGGCAGCCAATCTCACAGCCTCCGCCGAAGATTCGGCGGCGTTGGCGCACCAGCTCGGACGTCAAGTATCGAGCCAGCTCTTGCAACAAGGCGCTGCAACGCTCATCGAAACCGCTCGGCGAACAGATATATAGCCGAGCCAGCTAACCATTCGGCGAGTTCTGCCGATGGCGATCGGCAATTGGCGCCGATGACGCCGACGGGCGCCGCTTGCTGGCGCCACGTTCCGAAGAAGAACACTCGGCGTTTGTGGCGTTAGTGCTTGGCATCGTTCGGTTGGCACAGCGAGTGCTTTAGGAGCCGTCGCCGCGAAGCAGGGGGGCACACCTGCACACCGGTTCCATCAATGCCGTACGGCATGTACATCTCCGCCGAGGGCGCTCTAGTCCAGCAGCGCCGCCTCGAGGTCATCGCCAATAACCTGGCGAACGTCGAGACCACCGGCTTCAAGCGCGACGTGGCCATGTTTCAGGCCCGCTTCGCCGAAGCGATTCAGCAGGGCTCCGATTACCCTGGCAGCCGCACGCAAAACGACGTCGGCGGCGGGGTGAAGATCGTCGACGTCGAAACCGATTTCGCCAGTAGCAGCCTCCGCGAGACCGGCACGGATACCGACTTCGCCGTGAACGGCGACGGCTTTTTCCAGGTCCGCGGCAAGGACGGCGGCGTCTATCTGACGCGGGCCGGCAATTTCACGCTCGACCCGCAGGGCCGATTGATCGCGCAGACCGACGACATGCCGATCCTCAGCGATTCGGGCAACGAGATCACCGTCGACGGTTCCAAGCCGTGGGAAGTGTATCCCGGCGGCAAGATCGTGCAAGACGGCAGTTCGACGGCCATCGGCTTGGTGCAGCCGCAGTCGCTTGGCGACTTGGTAAAGATCGGCGCCAACCTGTTCCGCCCGCTCGCTCCGGTGACCCCGGTGGCCGAGGCCGATCGCGACATTCGACAGGGATATCTCGAACAGTCGGGCGTCAACCCAACCCGCGAGATGATGGCGATGATCGAAACGTCACGAGCGTTCGAAGCGAACACGCGGCTCATTCAGCATCAGGACAGCATGGTCAGCGGATTATTAAGTCGCGTGTTGGCGGTAAATACCTAAGCCAGTTCGCACTCACCTACTCACCTACTCACCTACTCACCTACTCACCTACTCACCTACTCACCTACTCACCTACTCACCTACTCACCTACTCACCTACTCACCTACTCACTTCCCCCGACCATGAGCGTTCAAACTCTTTACACCGCCGCGACGGGCATGGATGCCCTCGAAACGAAGCTCGACGTGATCGCCAATAACATGGCGAATATCAACACGACGGCGTTCAAGAAGGACCGAGCCAATTTCGAGGACCTCTTCTACCGCCAGATCCGCTTGCCGGGCGCCGTCGACGCCGACGGCAGCATCACCTCGACCGGCGTTGAAGTGGGTCTGGGAACACGGGTGTCGAGCACGCAAACCAATTACGGCCAAGGCGCGTTTCAAACGACGAACAACCCGCTCGACTTCGCACTGGAAGGCAAGGGATTCTTCCGCGTGGTCGACCCGGCGGGCGGCACGCTGTACACCCGCTCCGGCAACTTTGGCATCAACGCGAGCAACCAACTTGTACTCGGTTCGGCGCAGACCGGGTGGATCCTCGATCCGCCGGTAACGATTCCGATCGAAGCGACCAACATCGTCGTCACTACCGATGGTCAGGTTCAGTACAGCACCGCGACCGATCCGACATTGCAAACTGCCGGCCAGATCCAAGTCTCAACCTTCGTTAATCCCGACGGCTTATTGAAGCAAGGTGACAATCTTTACAAGCAGACCGACGCCTCCAGCACGCCGACCGACGGCAACCCCGGCGAACAGGGCGCCGGCAACCTGCGCCAGGGCGCGTTGGAAGCTTCTAATGTCGAGCCCGTGCAAGAGCTGATCGACCTGATCACGACCCAGCGGGCGTTCGAGCTTAATTCGCAAGTGGTGCAGGCCGGCGACCAAATCATGCAAGTGGCGGCCAACCTGCGGCGGTTCTAATAAACCCCCCTCCCTCGAAGGGAGGGGACGGTGGAAGGATTAAAGACGGCGACAAAACGATAACGTCTGAAACAACATATAGTTCAATAAATCCCTTCCCTAGCCCCTCCCTTCAAGGAAGGGGAATATCGGCATGCAACGCACGATCTTATTCTCCGTCGCCACCCTTTGCATCGCGTTCTCAGCAACCGGCGCCGAGATCGTGCTGCGCGATCACGCGATCGCGCAAGGCGCCGTGGTGCGGCTTGGCGACGTCGCCGAAATCACTGCAGTCGACGCCGTTAATGCCGACCGCCTGGCGGCGACTCCGCTCATGCCGGCGCCGACGGGCGACGCAACGCAGTTTCTTCGCAACAATGAACTTCGCGACATCCTCGCATTGCGAGGTCTCGACGTTCGCAGCCTGAACCTGACCGGTGCGGAAGTGGTCGCCATCGTTCGCACGGAAATCGAGTCGCCCAAACCCGGGCAAGCTCTCAACTCGAACGACGCGGCGTCGAACGAAGCGACGACCGAGCAACTGACCGCCGCCGTCAGCGAGCACCTGCGCCAGCGATCGGGCCACGACCTTTGGAAGGTGCAGGTCGACGCCGATGACGACGTGCTCGCGGCGTTTCAACACGCCGGTTCGAAGGCCGTCATCGGCGGCGGAAAAGCTCCATGGGCGGGTCGGCAACGATTCACCGTCTCCGCCGGCCCGGGGACGCCCAGCGCCACCGCCTACGCGCGCATCGAACGCCTCGAAATGGCCGTCGTAACCGTTCGCGCCATCGAACGCGGCGCGATTCTTCGCCGTACCGACGTCGAACTGCGGCCGCACTCCGGCGCGCTGCCGAAGCACGCCCTCGCTTCTCTGGAATCTATCGTCGGCAAAGAAGCAATCCAAGGCATCCGGGCCGACTCGCTGCTGCTCGCCAATCAAATCCGCTCGCCGCTAATCGTCTATCGGGGCGAGCGGGTCAGCATCCGCGCCCGGGCCGCGGGCGTCAGCGTTCGCACGTACGCTGTCGCCCAACAAGACGGCAGCCTGGGCGACCTCGTGACAGTGCAGAGCCTCGAGGGTAAAGAGCGGTACGCCGCCCGAGTCTCGGGCCTGCGCGAGCTTGAGATTTTTGCCGCGGGCGCCTCGGCCGATGACGTTGCTTCCAATGTCCAACGATGAATCGAATGAAAGACGACCGCAGAGACGACGACTACGGAGACACGGAGATCACGGAATCCTGAATTATGCGAACTTACCTTCAATTATTTCCGTGTCCTCCGTGCCTCTGTGGTCAGTTTTCTTTGATGGTCGCGATCGGCGTCGCATGCGTTGCGATGTTGTCAGCCAGGGCGACGGACGCGCAGGACAGCAGCTTACTTCTGGCCGCGCCGCAAGCGCAGGCAGAAGTGCAATCGCAGGGATTGTCGCTGCAAACCGGTTCGTTCATCTACCGCGAACTACCCCCCAACGCCCGGCCCCGCGAGTTGCAGCAGCACGACATTATCACGGTGATCGTCGACTACCGGACGCGGCTGCTGAGTGAAGGCGACGCTGAGAATCGCAAGACCAACACCCTGAACGCCGTGCTGAGCAGTTGGATTCGCTTCGACGGCAAGAGCATCAAAGCCGCCCCGCAAAACGACGGCGATCCGCGCATCGCCGGAACCTACAACAGCCAGTACCGCGCCGAAGCCGACGTCGAGCTCCGCGACAGCTTAACATTTGAAATCGCCGCCGAAATCATCGAGATACGGCCGAACGGCAATCTCTACGTCGAAGGCAATCAAATCATTCAGAATAACGAAGAACACTGGAAGATTTTCATCTCCGGCGAAGTCGCTCGCGAAGCGATTCAACCCGATCGCACGGTGAGCAGCAAGTCGATGGCCAAGCTGCAAATCGTCAAGGGAGAAGACGGCCAGGTTCGAGACGGCTACTCCCGCGGGTGGTTCAACCGGTGGTATGACCAGTACAAGCCGTTTTGAGGCTTTAGGCCGCACCGTCATTCTGAGGTACTCCGAAGAATCTAGCCGTACTCTGTTGCAAGCAGTTCCCATGAAGTCTTCTCACATACTCGTCGCCCTCGCCGCAGCGGCCCTCCTGTTCGCCGCCGACCCGTGCCAGGCTCGCACCGTCCTGCGAAACATTTGCCGAGTGAAGGGGCAGGAGGAAAACGTACTCCGGGGCATCGGCCTGGTCGTGGGCCTCGCCGGCACGGGCGAAGCCAACGATGCAGCCACGATGCGCGCCCTGGCCCGCGCGATGGAAATCATGAAAATGCCGGTGCCGGAGCTGCCCGTGGGCGGCAAGGGCGGACTTAAAGAACTTGAAAAGGTAAAAAATGTCGCACTGGTCATGGTGACGGCCCGCGTGCCGGCGACCGGCGCCCGCCGGGGCGACAAGCTCGATTGCAAGCTCGCCGCCATCAATGGCAAGAGCCTCGCCGGCGGAAGGCTCGCGTGCGCCGCGCTTCAGGGTCCCAACGTCCTCGACACCAAGGTGTACGCCCTGTGCGAAGGCGCCGTTCATCTGGAGGACGCCGCCGCGCCGCTGGTCGGCGTCGTCCACGGCGGCTGCCAGATGGAGGAAGACGTTTTCACCTCCTACGTCCACCAGGGTTCCATCACGCTGGTGCTGGAAGAAAATCACGCCAACTTTCAGACCGCGACCGAAGTCGTCGATTCGATTCATAAGCTCTATTCTCGCGAAGAGGAAAGCTTCGTTCAGGCGGTCAACGCCTCGAACATCGTCGTGCGAGTGCCCGAAGAATACCGCGAGAATCCGGTCGCGTTCGTCGCCGACGTCCTCGACGTCGACATCTACTCGGCCGAGCCCGAAGCCCGCGTCGTCATCAACCAGCGCACGGGCAGCATCGTCATCAGCGGCGACGTCACGATTGGAGACGTGGTCGTCTCGCACAAGAACGTCGTGATCGAAGCCGGCGAGCCGCAGTCGTTCGAGTCGATCGACACCGATCAATCCGATTCGGCAAAGCTCGATTCGCTGGTGGACGCGCTGAACTCGATCAAGGTGCCGAACGAGGATCGGATCGAAATCATCAAAGAAATCGCCCGCAGCGGAAAGCTGCATGGTCGCTTGATTGTCGAGTAACAAGTACGGAAGAATTGAACCACGACGACACGACGAGCACGACGGAAATACATAAACGTCGATCTGGCTTTCGTCGCGTCCGTCGTGTCGTCGTGGTTGCCTTGATTCCTTCACATTAAGTCGATGAAGATCAACCCCGCACAACTCGGCTCCGTGAATCCGCTTCGCCCCGCGGTGAAGTCCGGTCAGGAGCAAGTCGAGGGCGCCCGCAAGCTACAGAACGCCTACCGAGACTTCGTCGGCAAGACGTTCTTCGGCGAGATGCTCAAGTCGATGCGAAGCACCGTCGGCAAGCCGGCCTATTTTCACGGCGGGCAAACCGAAGAGGTGTTTCGCTCGCAACTCGATCAGCACCTGGCCGACCACATGACCGAGGCG